>JAZFYH010000251.1:0-3017 GCA_036443475.1 Gammaproteobacteria bacterium
CGTCCATAACAGCCAGTCAGGAATCCAGGTCTCACTGAAGCCTGTAATAAAATAACGTTGGGCATGCCCGATTGGTGTCAGCACGAACACTTTCCACCAGCCCGCCATGAAAAACAGCATACCGAGAATCCATCGGGCAATTAACGCCCCATAGCCGATATTGTCCATTTTGAGTGCGCTCAACAAGTGGCT
Organism: Gammaproteobacteria bacterium; assembly: GCA_036443475.1. GTDB lineage: Bacteria > Pseudomonadota > Gammaproteobacteria > Natronospirales > JAZFYH01 > JAZFYH01. Next base: position 193 of record JAZFYH010000251.1, read on the forward strand.
GGTTATCTGGATGTCGTCTGTTTAAGTGGAATGGTGCGCTGGTCAAACAACAATTCCGCCGTATCCGGATCAATAGCCTTGGAAAACAGATAACCTTGAGCGGTTGTGCATCCCAGTTTCCGCACGCTTTTTAATTGCTCGGGCGTTTCAATGCCCTCAGCGATAATATCCATTTTCAATTCAGTTGCCAGATGAATAATCGTTTTAACGATCGCCTGGTGATTACGATTTTCCACGATATCAATGATGAAACTGCGATCCACCTTTAGCGTATCGAGCGGGAAATGTGACAAGTAACTCAGTGACGAATACCCGGTGCCGAAATCATCCATGTGTAAACCAACACCGAGTGCCTTGAGTCGTACGAGTATTTCAGCGCCAGCTTCAGGTTTGTCCATGAAAACCGACTCGGTAATTTCCAAGTGTAACAATTCCGGAGGAATCTGGCTGTCACGAATAGCGCTGGCGATCTTACCCGGCAGGTCAATATGTGAAAATTGCTTGTCCGCAATATTAACGTTTACGGAAATCTTGCGTGCACGCGGGTACCGGCTGCGCCAGTTCGCCAGTTGCTTACAGGTTGCTCGCAGTACCCACCATCCTATCGGCAGGATCAAGCCAGTTTCCTCAGCGACGCCAAGAAACTCACTGGGTGTCAGCAGACCACGCGTGGGATGTTGCCAGCGCAACAATGCTTCGAAACTCTTGAGACGGCGCGACTTGATATCCACAATTGGTTGGTAATGAATCCGGAATTCGTTGCGTTCCAGCGCCTGCCGCAGTTCTGTTTCCAGCTTAAGGCGAGTTTTTGCGATGTCATGCATGACCGTATCGAAAATGACATAGCCTGCTTCGTGCGTTGCCTTTGACTGATACATGGCTGTATCGGCGTCTCGCAACACTTCCTCCGTGGTGTTGTATCCCGGGTCACCCAACGTTATGCCAATACTGGCATTAGTGAATACTTCGTGTTCTCCGAGTTGAAACGGATGGCGCAGTTCATTGTGAATGCGATCGGCAACTTCCGTCGCGTCATCTTTGCTATGCAGTTGTTCAATTAGAATAGTGAACTCATCACCGCCGTGGCGAGCAATGGTGTCCCAGGGGCGAAGGCATTTTTTTAATCGGTGCGAAATTTCCACCAGCAAATGATCACCCATAGCATGGCCAAGACTGTCATTGACCACCTTGAAGGCGTCCAGGTCGAGGAACAAGACCGCGTAGTTAGGTGTTTCAACGCGCTGCGAATAACTCATTGCTTTCCGCAACCGTTCAATAAACAGCGTGCGGTTTGGCAGGCCAGTTAACGGGTCATGGGTTGCGTTGTGCCGTAACTGGCGTTCAATGCGCTTCTGTTCGGTGATATCCCGTACCGTCGCCATGTGTAATTTCATCCCGTCCTGGTTGACCATGCGAATGCTGATGCTGGTGACAATTCGGGTTTGACCGTCTTTGTGCAACAAGCGGGCTTCGTAATCATTGGAGATGAGTTCACCGCGCATGCGCCGATTAAAACGGTCATCCGCGGCGGAGAGTTCTTCAGGTGCGATAATTTCCCGATAATGTTTGCCGACAAGCTCTCTTTGCGAGTAGCCCAGCATGGAGGCATACGCCTGGTTTACATAGGTGTACTTGCCGTCAACATTTATGAATACACCAACCTGACTTTGATCCACCAACGCGCGGTATCGCTGCTCAGAATTATAGCTTTCACGTTCGGCCTCCTTACGTGCAGTAATATCCTGGATCGCGCCTTCGTAATAGCGAATAGACCCATCTTCATTGCGTACTACACGCGCGCTCTGAGAAATCCAAATTGTCTGACCGTCCCTGCGCCGAATCTGATACTCAAGACCCAACACAGAACCGCGCCGATTAAGATTGTCCAGGAAATTGTCGCGGTCTTCAGGGTTGGCGTAGAGTTCTTTAATGTCTTGTAGGTTTTCGATGAGATCGGAAGGCGATTCGTAACCAAAAATGTCTGCCAGTGCCTGATTGGCGTCCACAAACCGGCCTTCGGGTGTGTTTTGGTACATGCCGGCGACAGAATTTTCGAAAATCGATCGATATTTGCGTTCCGCTTCAAAAAGTTCCTGCTGGTAATGTTTTTCCGCCGTTACGTCTCGCACAGTTCCAAGACTGCTGCCTTTACCGTGAAAGGACACCGGGCCGGCACTGATCGCAGCGATAACGCGTGTTTCTCGGTCTTTTTTCAGCAGAGTGACTTCGTAAGAATGTGTCTTCCAATTTGGATCTATGCGTCGCGTTCGCCAGAAATCCTCAATCATAGGAATGTCTTCGTGAGCGACCACATCACGCCATGAAAGACCAGTCAACTCCTCGACTGTGTAACCCAACATGTCCGCGTACGCCTGGTTTACAAACACATAACGATGGTCGCGGTTGATGAAAATCCCGTCGTGAACGTTTTCAACCAATAAGCGGTACCGTTCTTCTGATTGTTGTAGCGCTTTTTCAGCCTGTTTGCGCGAAGTAATGTCAACCAGCGTTCCCTCGTAACAGACCGTGTTGCCGTCCTCGTCACGAATGATCATTGAGTTTTCCGATACCCACATGGTCGTGCTGTCTTTGCGTTGTATCTGCAATTCCTTGTTGGTAATGACACCTTTTTCCTCAATTTCGCGAAGAATTTCTTCGTGCATGCCCGGTTCAGCGTATACTTGTCCGCCGATGTCGTTAACAGAGTCTATGAATTCTTGCGGTGAGTCATAGCCAAACAAATTTGCCAGCGCCTGATTTACCGCATTGAATTTTCCATCGGGCGTTGATTGGTAAATGCCTTCAACCGCATTTTCAAAGATTGA
>JAZFYH010000252.1:0-5127 GCA_036443475.1 Gammaproteobacteria bacterium
CCTGCGCCTTGAAGGTTTTCTCATCACCGTTGTCGCCCTTGGCGATTACGGTAACTTCCTTGGCGTTACCGCCGTTAAGGCCGGTAATGCTGAATGTTTCTTTTCCGGTCAGTTCCAGCGAAGCGGCATTCTCACCATCCTTGAACTGCAGCGGCAATACGCCCATGCCAATGAGATTGGAGCGATGTATGCGTTCAAATGATGTGGCTATTACCGCCCGTACACCCAACAACAATGTTCCCTTGGCGGCCCAGTCGCGGCTGGAACCAGTGCCGTATTCCTCACCGGCAATAACGATCAATGGCGTACCGTTCTGTTGGTATTTCATTGCGGCGTCATAAATCGACATTTGTTCACCTGCAGGAAGGTATTTGGTGAAACCGCCTTCGACACCTGGCACCAGCAGGTTACGCAGGCGAATATTGGCGAAGGTGCCGCGCATCATGACTTCGTGGTTACCCCGGCGTGAGCCGTAGGAGTTGAAATCCTTGTGTTGCACACCGTTTTCCAGCAGGTATTTGCCTGCCGGGCTGTTTTTCTTAATTGCCCCGGCCGGGGAAATATGGTCCGTAGTGACGGAATCACCCAGTAGGGCCAGCACGCGCGCGCCTTCAATATCCGGGATTGCGTCCGGCGTGCGTTGCATGTTGACAAAATAGGGCGGGTTCTTGACGTAGGTCGAGTTTTCCTGCCAGGCATAGTTCTTGCCTTCCGGTATTTTGATGCGGTTCCAGTTTTCATCGCCCTTGAAGACTTCGCCGTAACTTTTCTTGAACATGGCGGAATCAATGTTTTTCGCGATGAAGTCATGAATTTCTTTCGGCGCAGGCCATAGGTCTTTCAGGTACACAGCATTGCCGTCTTTGTCTTCGCCCAGCGGTTCGCCAACCAGGTCGTAATTCATGCTGCCCGCCAGCGCGTAAGCCACCACCAATGGCGGTGAAGCCAGGAAATTCATGCGCACGTCCGGGTGAATACGGCCTTCAAAGTTACGGTTACCGGATAAAACCGAACACGCCACCAGTTCTTGTTCCTGGATGGCATGGCTGATTTCCGGACGTAACGGGCCGGAATTGCCAATGCACGTGGTACAACCATAGCCAACGACGTTAAAGCCAAGTGTCTCCAGGTCGTCGAGCAGATCAGACTTGCGCAGGTAATCGGTCACGACTTTCGATCCTGGTGCCAGTGAAGTCTTGACCCAGGGTTTTACGGTTAAACCTTTTTCCACAGCGCGGCGCGCAAGAATACCGGAAGCGATCATGACCGCGGGGTTGGAAGTGTTGGTGCAAGATGTGATAGCCGCAATGACCACATCGCCGTCTTTGAGCTCGAATTCTTTGCCGTCCATTTCCACGTTTGCCACGTGGTCGATCGGCGCGCCGCCTTCGCCTTCCATGTTGGCTGAATTTGCAGGCTTTAACAGTTCGTTGAATTTTTTCTTGGCGTCCTTGAGCGCAATGCGATCCTGCGGGCGCTTGGGTCCGGCAATGCTGGGGACAACGTTGCCCATGTTCAGTGTTAAAATGTCGCTGTATTCCTTGTCGGGCTCGCCATCGTGGCGCCATAGGCCCTGTTCCTTGGCATAAGCCTCAATCAGTGTGATTTGTTCGGCGGGTCGGCCCGATAATTCCAAGTAGCGGATGGTTTCGCCGTCAATGGAAAAGATGGCGCAGGTGGACCCAAACTCCGGTGACATGTTGCCGAGCGTGGCACGATCCGCAAGGGGAAGGTGTTTCAATCCATCACCAAAGAATTCTACAAATTTTCCGACTACGCCTTTTTCACGCAATATTTCGGTCACGGTCAGCACCAGGTCGGTAGCGGTTGCGCCTTCCAGTAGCTCACCGTCAAGCTTGAATCCGATGACCTGGGGAATCAGCATGGTGACGGGTTGCCCTAACATGGCCGCTTCGGCTTCGATACCGCCCACACCCCAACCGAGCACGCCCAAGCCGTTGATCATAGTGGTGTGCGAATCGGTACCGACCAGCGTGTCCGGGTAAGCCACGCCATTGTTGTCAAACACCACGCGCGCCAGGTACTCGAGGTTCACCTGGTGCACAATGCCGGTGTTCGGCGGGACCACGGCAAAATTTTCGAATGCACTTTGGCCCCAGCGCAGTAACTCGTAGCGTTTGCGGTTACGCTCGAATTCTATTTCGTTGTTCCGTTGCAAAGCATCAGCGCTGCCATACACGTCGACCTGCACGGAATGGTCTATGACCAGTTCAGCCGGCGATAGCGGGTTAATTTTTGCCGCGTCGCCGCCCAGGTTCACCATGGCATCACGCATGGCCGCCAAATCCACAACCGCCGGTACGCCGGTAAAGTCCTGCATGATGACTCGCGCCGGTGTAAACGCGATCTCGGTGGCGGGCTCCGCTTTGGCATCCCAATTAGCCAGGGCTTTGATGTCATCGGTAGTCGATGACACGCCGTCTTCGTTACGTAGCAGGTTTTCCAGGAGGATCTTCAGCGAAAAGGGCAGCCGTGAAACTTTGAACTCGTCTTCCAGGACCTTGAGACTGAAAATGGTGTACTCGCGGTCGCCGACCTTAAGCGGTGTACGGGCCTTGAAGCTGTCCTTCATGTGTCCTCCGCCAAAAAAAGGAGTGAAAATAGAGACGCTTATTATAAGAGAAACGGCAGATTACCGCATCGCAGAAAACGGGAAAGATCAGGCGTACCGGTCGACGAATTCACCACAATGGCTAGGCTATCTGATCGTCGACTTCCCTTAAAAGTGTGTCGGCCTGATCACGAATAGCGCGACGGGAAATCAGCAGGGTAAGCTTATTGCCGCCGCATTGGCGCCACAGTACGGCGGATCGAATACCTGCCAGCAACAAGGCACGAATCAGGTCCACATTCCGCGGGTTTTCCAAACGGCTGGGCTCGCCATTAACCATGATGCGCGGTGACAAGGTACCAATGGTTTCCACGTAGGTATCCGCCAATGCAGCCAGCACGCTGTTATGTGCAACGTCATCAAAATGTTTTGCTTGTGATTTTCCGCGGTTAACCCGCGTTTCTAGATTGCTGAACATGCCGATACGTTTACGGGCTTTCTTTTCCAGCGTAATTAACGCAAACACATAACGGGTGATGGCGAGGTCCGCCTCGGTGGCGGCCGTATCGAATATGCGCCGCACAATGCGCAGACCGCGCCGCACGCCTTTCACGCCGTCGTAGACTTCCGGCACGTTGTTCGGATCGGTGGCAAAAATACTGCCAATGCTTGCGCGCAGTGCAGGGTAATCGGTATTACCGCGAAAGGCGACATCATTGACCAATTTAGCGGCCTGAAAAATTCCCGCCAAGGCTAAAACGCGGTCTTTCAGTGAATTACTCATGCAGCACCGTTAATGGCTGTGTCGCTTGCATTATACCCGCGGTCAATAATTCCGCCCCCAAGACATTCTTCGCCATCATAAAGAACTACATATTGCCCAGGTGTAATGGCGCGCTGAGGAACTTTAAAAATGACATCACAATGCTTGTCATCCAGTTTACGGATACTGCATTGTTGATCTGGTTGCCGGTAGCGTGTTTTGGCATGTAATGGCCGGTGAATATCCGGTCTGCGGTTAATCCAGTGCAAAACGGATGCCTTGAGGCCATCATTTTGCAGGCTGGGGTGTTCGTGCCCTTGCGCAACGATTAACACATTGTCCTGCATGCGTTTGTTCACCACGAACCAGGCCCCATCGTCGGCGTTCTTACGGCCGCCAATGCCCAAGCCACGCCGCTGGCCAATGGTGTAATACATGAGGCCCATATGTTCACCAATGGCTTTACCATCCACGGTTTGCATGGGGCCGGGCTTGGCTGGCAAGTAATTGGACAGAAATTCGCGAAATTTGCGCTCACCAATAAAGCAGATGCCGGTGCTGTCTTTCTTATCGAAATTCTCGAAACCGGCTTCGCGCGCGTATTCACGCACTGCATCCTTTTCCAGTTCGCCAAGTGGAAATAGAGTCCGTTCGAGCGCGCTGGCTTGCACAGCGTGCAGGAAATAAGTCTGATCTTTGTTCTGATCAATCGATTTCAACAGGTGCGAACCTTCAACGCGGGCGTAATGTCCGGTGGCGATTCTATCGGCCCCCAGTCGTTGCGCGTGACTCAGGAAGGCCTTGAATTTGATTTCACTGTTGCACAACACGTCCGGGTTGGGCGTGCGACCTTTTTCAAATTCTTCAAGAAAATAGGCAAATACGCGCTCACGGTACTCCTGTGCAAAGTTTACTTTATGTAGGGAGATGCCCAGCGTTTCGCAAACGCGCCGCGCGTCTTGAAAATCTTCGGCAGCATTGCAGTAGGTTTCCTCTTTGTCGTCCTCCCAGTTATCCATAAACAGGCCTTGTACCGCATAACCCTGTTTTAATAACATTAACGCCGCGACGGAAGAGTCCACACCGCCAGACATGCCTACGATTACACTTTCTTTGCTCATGGCTCGTGTGACCAGTTAGAAGAACCGGATTTTACCAGTTGCTAAAGTTCAGGGCAGATAATCAAGCAGGGCAAGGGAATAACGGTGCCCGGCCAGAAAATCATTCACACCACGCATTATTAACGGGCTGCGGTGCTCGGCTTCCCGTCCACGCAATTCATCAGCGCTAAGCCACAGCGACTGAACGATTTCCGGGTCCAGTTTTCGACCGGGATCCTGCTCGCCGACGTGCCCTTGAAAGGCGACGCGCAAAATGCTGGCGTTGACTTCGGGGTGTCGCCACAAGTACACGCCGACAATATCTTCAGGGTCAAATTCGCGCCCGGTTTCTTCAAGTACTTCACGTTTAATGGCTTCGACTAGGGATTCTCCGTCCTCAAGGTGTCCAGCCGGATTATTAATGACGGTTTCACCATCAACAATTTCTTCCACAACCAGGAACTTACCATCCTGCTTGATAATGGCTGCTACCGTGACATGCGCATGCCAATCCATCAGCCTGGAAGTCGGTCGTCGTAGTAAACTTCTGCGAGCGCCTGGTCCCAAGCGGCATGACGGATTTGCACACGGATTTTCGGGTCTTTAACCCGAACGATGCGCCAGTTCTGGATGTTAAATACGGTAGGCGCGAGGATGACATGTTCCATCAGCGTACAGACATACTCCTCGGG
>JAZFYH010000253.1:0-5174 GCA_036443475.1 Gammaproteobacteria bacterium
AGCGAAAATCACGTTGACTCTCCAGTGCCTGCAATGTCAGCGGTGGTTAATTCAATGAAAACCTGTTCCAGCGACTTCGATTCCGGCGTCAGCGCGAACAGTTCCCAGCCGGAGTCTACTGCCGTGCGTGCGACGGCAATCAGATCATGCGCATCCGGTTCCAGGGACAGGCGGACACGTTCATCATCCAGTCGCGTTACGCCCGTCACGCCTGGCAGGGCAAGCAGGGCTGATTGGTCTGGCAGTCGTCGTGCACCCAGCACGGCGGACGTGATGCGCGAATATTCATTCAGTGTCGCGACGTCACCCCGGAATACGAGTTCGCCCTTGTTTATGATCTGCACCGTTGTACAGACACTCTGAACTTCGGGGAGAATGTGTGTAGACAAAATGACGCTGTGTTCACGACCGAGTTCCACAATCAGTTGTCGAATCTCGATGATCTGGATAGGGTCCAGGCCTATCGTTGGTTCGTCCAGCACAACAATCGGTGGCGTATGAATGATTGCTTGCGCAATACCGACTCGCTGCTGAAATCCTTTGGAGAGGTTGCCAATCAGACGGTGGCGAACTTCTGCTAGTCCACATCGCTCGATGGCTGCGTCGACAGCTGCTGCCCGCTTGCCACGGTCAATACGATTCAAAATAGCGCAGTAAGCAAGGAATTCCAGGACCTTCATCTCCTGGTACAACGGTGGTTGTTCCGGCAGGTAACCGATTATCGCCTTGGCAGCCTTGGGATCTTCGTAAATGTCTATTCCATTGATAGATACGGAGCCGGCAGATGCCGCCAGGTTGCCGGCAATAATGCGCATAGTGGTTGTTTTCCCCGCGCCATTCGGACCGAGGAATCCAAGAATTTCACCCTTGTGCAATTCGAAACTTACGTTTCGAACGGCGCATTGCTCACCGTAGTAGCGGTACAGATTGTCGACTTTGACCAGTGGTTCCATGAATTTGTTTTTTTGGATAAGCAGTTACTCTACACGGACAGGGTCCCGGCAGTTAGACTGCCGGATGATCACCAGTTGCCGTTCAAATTAACCACTCAAGCATAACCCAAGGGCAGCATGTTACTAGGAATTGATACCGGTGGAACATTTACCGATTTTGTGCTCGTGACCGGGGATGGCGTGCGCGTGCACAAGGTATTAAGCGATCCACAGGCGCCGGATGAAGTAATCTTGCGTGGAATCCGCGAGTTGGGGCTGGACCCGGCAGTTCCGAAGATTGTTCACGGCACGACTGTGGCGACAAATGCTGTGCTGGAGGGCAAAACAGCGCGTGTCGCCTACGTTACGAATCGCGGGTTTGCCGATGTATTGACCATCGGCCGGCAAAACCGCGACCAGCTGTATGAGTTGAAACCGGATAGCCGAATTCCACCAGTACCTTGTGAGCTCTGTTTTGAAACTGGCGGCAGGCTTGCTGCGAATGGTGAGTTGCTTGAGCCGTTGGAACAGCCCGAGATCGACCGATTGGTAAAAAAAATTATCGCGGCCGGGGTCGAAGCGGTCGCCATCAACCTGCTGTTTTCCTTTCTCGATCCGGAACTGGAAAAATCGATTGCGAATTCACTACCAGCGTCATTATCGGTTTCGCGATCATCGGTGGTATTGCCTGAGTATCGTGAATACGAGCGCGGAATTGCGACCTGGCTTAATGCAGCTGTGTCACCGTTGTTGCGCGGGTTCCTGGCGCGCATTGAAGAACAGATCGGCGCAGACAAGTTATTCATCATGCAAAGCTCGGGTGAAACACTTTCCGCCATTGATGCGGAACAATCAGGCGTACGCCTGTTGTTATCCGGACCGGCAGGAGGGATTGCTGCGGCCGCCTGGGTTGGTCTTGCCATGAACCAGCAACGGTTGCTGACGCTGGATATGGGGGGCACATCTACCGACGTGGCCATGGTGGACGGGGCAGTGCAGCTAACCACGGATGGACGAGTGGCAGGCTATCCTGTGGCGGTGCCCATGGTTGATCTGCACACTATTGGGGCCGGGGGTGGCTCGATCGCCTGGGTTGATGCCGGTGGCATGCTGCACGTCGGACCCGAATCCGCGGGCGCAAATCCAGGACCAGCCTGTTACGGTCTCGGCGGCCAATCGGCCACGGTAACGGATGCCAACCTCGTGCTGGGTCGCTTGGTACCAGACGATTTTCTTGGTGGTGCGATGCCGCTGGATGCAAAGCAGTCTTGGCAGGTGCTAGAAAAGCTAGGCATACAAATGGGTATGGATGCGGCCCGTGCGGCTGCAGGAGTGGTTCGGGTAGCAAACGAAAAAATGGCTGGCGCACTGCGGGTGATTTCTGCCGAACGCGGTTACCTGCCGGCGGATTTTTCTTTGATGAGTTTTGGTGGTGCGGGCGGTCAGCATGTCTGTGCACTCGCCGAGGCACTGGGTATTCGCATGGCACTGGTACCGAGATATGCGGGCGTATTATCGGCTCTCGGTATGCTTGTGGCCCGGCCCGGCCAGCGTGTCTCGCAGGCAGTTCTAAAGGACATAAACAAGGTCGATCTGGTTACGGTTGAGAAACAATTTGCGGCATTAGAAGATCAGGCCAGGCAACGACTCGCTCGGGAAGGCGTAACGCAAAGGGAGATGACGGTCACGCGTCAGGCAGACCTGCGTTACCAGGGCCAGAGTCACGCGCTAGTTCTCAACTGGCAAGCGCCGGAATTGCTTGCGGACGCATTTCATACTGCGCACAAGTCTCTGTATGGTCACGCGCTTAAGCGAGGCGTCGAATTGGTTACCTTGCGCGTGGCTGTGCATGGCCCGCGACCGAGTTTCTCTGTTCAGCCCATAATCGCAGCGGCCAAAGCGGGATCGTCAATCGCAGAAGCTGACACTGGGCAGGCACTCCACGTATGGAAACGAGATGAACTGCCCAGTAACTGGTCGGCATACGGACCCGCACTGATTACCGAAACCATATCAACCACCTACTTGGCACCGGGTTGGACGGCTACTATGGATACGCAAGGAAATCTGGTTTTGACCCGACCAGAGACGAAACAAAACTAGACCGGTTGCAACCCTTACTCTATAGTCGTGCGTCATAATTTCACCGCCTTGGAATACCTATGACCTCCGGATTGCTCGACCTCCCCTGGTGGGGACTTATTATCGCTACCGTCGTGATGGCGCATATCACGGTCATGGCTGTCACTCTTTACTTGCATCGCGATCAGACCCACCGTGGCATCGATCTGCACCCGGTGATCAGCCATTTTTACCGATTCTGGCTATGGTTGACTTCGGGCATGGTGACCAAGGAATGGGTCGCCGTACATCGCAAGCATCACGCCCGGTGCGAAACCGAGGACGATCCGCATAGCCCGCAAATGGTGGGCTTGAGCAAGGTGCTGTTCCAGGGTGCTGAACTGTACCAAGACGAAGCGGCGAAACAGGAGACACTGGACAAATACGGCCGTGGCACACCTGACGACTGGTTAGAGCGCGAAATTTACACCGGCCGTTCCTACTACGGCGTGTTCATCATGCTGTTTACCGACGTAATCCTGTTTGGACCGATTGGTCTGACAATCTATGCCATCCAGATGATCACCATTCCGGTTCTCGCTGCGGGTATCGTGAATGGCGTCGGTCATTACTGGGGTTACCGGAGTTTCGAGTGCAAGGATGCGGCTACCAACGTCGTACCGTGGGGTATCGTCCTGGGTGGCGAGGAATTGCATAACAACCACCATGCTTTCCCAAGCTCGGCAAAATTTTCCCTGCGATCGTTCGAATTCGACGTCGGTTGGTTATACATAAAAATTTTCCTCGCCCTGGGACTGGTGAAAATCCGCCGGGTTGCTCCGGCGCCGGTTATGGAAACTGAACGTCCATATATCGACCTTGACGCTGTCAAAGCGATTGTAATCAACCGTCTGCATGTGCTGCGCGCATACAGCAGCGGGGTGATGCTTCCGGTGATGCGCAAAGAGTTAAACGCAGCGGGTGGTCGGGTCAGACGCCTGTTGACCCGCGACCTTTGTCTGCTGGATGACAAGGCTCAGGAAAATCTGGGTGAAATACTCAATCAAAGCAACGCACTAAGGACCGTGTACGAGTTCAGGCAAGGCCTGCAACGTCTGTGGGAAGGCCATACAGTCAGCAATGACCGGTTGGTGCAGCAGTTTAAAGACTGGTGCAGCCGGGCCGAAGAAACGGGCATCGAGGCGTTGCAGCGTTTTGCTGCTGAACTTCGACGCTACCGTCTACAAAGCCGCTTGAACTGATACGAGTCCCGTAGCGGTTACAGACTGTCTGAACCGAAATCCTTACAAACAAAAAACCCGCCTGATGGCGGGTTTTTTGTTCTTGGGCATTCTCGACTTACTTGATCTTGGCTTCCTTGTACAGCACGTGCTTGCGCGCTACCGGATCGTATTTCTTCACTTCCATCTTTTCCGGATGGAGTTTCTTGTTCTTGGTTGTGGTGTAAAAATGGCCGTTCTTTTCCGAGGAAACCAATCGAATTTTTTCGCGTGCGCTCTTTGCCATCAGTCGTCTCCCTTAAATTTTTTCACCGCGGGCGCGGATGTCCGCAATAACCTGATCGATGCCGTGTTTGTCGATGATTCGCATACCCTTGGACGACACTCGCAGTTTGACAAAACGCTTCTCCGAATCCAGCCAGAAGCGGTGTGTGTGCAGGTTGGGCAGGAAACGACGTTTCGTTCTGTTGTTGGCGTGCGAAACGTTATTACCTGTGACCGTACGTTTGCCGGTGACCTGGCAGACCTTGGACATCCTAGTTTCCTCGTAACTTTTCTTGGCGCCACCACCGTGGCGGAAAGGGCGCAATTTATACCAGCACGGACCAAATTTGGCAAGTAAAACAACGTGCTTGCACCAATATAAGGCCGTTCGCCCAGAGGCAGTGACGATTACAATAGGCCGTGTTCCGCAAAAGAATACGCCAAGCCATCACCAATCACGAAATGATCCAGCACACGCACGTCGACAAGCTGCAAAGCGCTCACCAGCCGTTCAGTGATGGCCTTATCCGCCGCAGACGGGTCGGTCACCCCGGACGGGTGATTATGGGCCAGAATTACTGCAGCCGCCTGGTATATGAGCGCGCGACGTACAACTTCAACAGAGTGCACATTGGTAGAAGCGATTCCGCCCTGGAAATGCTCGTCAAAGGCAATC
>JAZFYH010000254.1:0-2980 GCA_036443475.1 Gammaproteobacteria bacterium
GCGGACTATGCTGGTGTTAAAAGGTTTGGCCGAACGCGCGGGCGAGGTTGTCAGCCGCGATGAACTGCTGCGAATCGGTTGGCAGCGCAAGTTCGTCAGTGAAGGATCGCTGAACGCCGCGATTTATGAACTGCGCCGACTATTTGACGATAACCCACGCGATCCCTCCTTCATACAAACGGCACCGAAAATCGGTTACCGGCTGGTGGCGAACGTACGGCCGGCAATAAGCACTACTAGCAGTGGATTACGCGGAGGTAATGTTGAAAAATTTCCGCAGCCGACCGAATCGCGATCAGTTAGGAGGCTACAAGCATATTTACCTTGGACCGTTATCGCAATTATTGGGTTTGCTGCCGGCGCAATCCTGTTAAACAGGATTGCGCCTTTGGAACAAAGGCCAATTCTTGAATCGCCACCGATTCCGCTCACCAGTCATCCTAACCTGGAATTCGGCCCGGCGTTTTCACCTGACGGCACGCGCATGGCTTACGTCTGGCAAGGACCCAATAATGATAATTTTGATATCTATATAAAAAGTATAGGTACCGCAACACCCTATAACTTAACAAATAAACCCGGATATAATACCAGTGCTAGCTGGTCGCCGGATGGTACGGCAATTGCTTACATGTACTCCAACTTCCACACACAAGAGTGTGGTGTCTACATACGAAAACTTGACAGTTCCGATACGCGTAAAGTGGCGCCGTGCAATCTCCATATAAATTCGTCCGTGACCTGGTCACCCGCTGGCAATTATATTGCCTACACGAACAAAACCGGATTTGATGTTCCTGCCCAAGTTTACCTGATATCACTTGACGACTTGACTGTTCGCCCGCTTACCAATCCACCGTCTCACTATTTCGGCGACATCTTCCCTGAGTTTTCGCCGGACGGGCAGTCGGTGCTCTTCGTAAGAGGCGAAATAGACGGCACGCGTCGTGGCTTCCAATATTCACCGACTCTTGGCGACCTTTACACTGTTTCGGCACAAACGGGAGAGGAAAGACGGCTAACCTTTGACGCTCAGGAATTACCTGGTGCAACCTGGTCGCCGGATGGCAAGCGGATTGTTTTTGCTTCGAATCGCGAACTAGGTAAATTTAATCTCTGGGAACTTGACGCAATCGGAGGTGCACCAAGATGGTTGCTGGGCACCGATGGAATGGTAAGCCACCCCGTTTTCTCGAAGCGTGGCTTGGCATTTGTAAATATTCACGATGATTTTAATATCTGGCGACTTGAACTTGACGGCAGTCAACTAGAAACCATTTCACAAAGCAAGATAATTACGTCAACGCAAAATGAAATTTCACCGCAAATCAGTCCGGATGGAAATCGCGTCGCATTTGCTACGGCAAGGTCAGGCCACATGGAAATATGGGTCAGTGACCTGGATGGCCGCAATCTGCTTCAAGTTACAGACCTCGAATCACCCGGTACCGACAAACCGTCTTGGTCACCCGATTCCAGAGAAATCGCCTTTGAAACAAAAGTTGATGGCAAATCGCGGATATACATTATCAATGCAAATGGCGGTGAGCCGCGATTAGTTTCTTCACGGAACTCGGTTGGCTCCACTCATCACGATATCGAACCGCATTGGTCCGCAGAGGGCAACTGGATTTATTTCAGTAGCAACAACGGTGGCAGTTGGCAAATTTGGAAGTCTGCATCTTATGGAAGCCCTGTCATGAAGATTACTGAAAATGGTGGGGTTGCTGCCAAACAAGTCGTGGACGCGGCGGGAAGAGAGTTTATTTATTTTGTTCGTTTAAATAAAAACGGTCTGTGGCGACTTGACACTGAAAGCGGCGAGGAACAACTGGTTTACGCAGATCAAAACCCGAATAACTGGACTAATTGGCTGCTACGGGGTAATGATTTTTACCGCTTCAAGTGGCGCGGTTGGGATATGGGTGATTTTGAAAAAATTGATTTGTCCACCGGAGAGGTACACAAACTGGCCAGCGTCAAATCATATAACAACATCAAAATAGCCGGACTAAGCCTTTCACCGGATGGCAGAAACCTGCTTTACTCGATGGCTGATACGCGTTCCGGTGACATCATGCTGGTTGAAAACTACCAGTAAAAACATTCTCCAGCTAATAAGGGGTTACTAATGAAACGTGTATTGGTTTTTCTCTGGTTACTCTTTTTGATAAGCGCGGGCGCTAATGGGGAGTCAGCGCGAACCGTGTTGGAGGTCTACCAAGAGGGACCAGTTTGGCACATGATTTATATGCGAACGGGGCCAGGTAGTCGCGAGGCTTATCTCGATAGTCTTTCCAGGACCTGGATCAAGCAAGTTGAGCTTGCAGAACAGATGGGCTTCGTTCTGGGCCATCATGTCCTTACAAAGTGGCCTGGTAACCTGGACGACTGGGATGTGCTCATAATTGAAATCTTTCCAAACATGGGTGCATACGACTCTTTCTGGGAAAACTGGGCGTTAGTCGATGCGCAGATTCTTCCAGATCAACGCGAACAGGATGCTGTGAGCGCCGAAGTTGTTGCGAAGCGGACGATGCTTGGAGTTCAGATCGCTCGAGAAGTTTTTCTCAAGCCACCCGGTAATGTGAATGAGAACTAGTGAAGTTCGCGATATTAAGCTGAGGCGATTGAAATTGCGCATGAACGGCCGCTCCTGGCCGAAAGCGGACATCAGCCCATTTCAGTTTTAGGTTCAATCCAATGTCTGCTTTCGACCCAAAGCGGACATTCGGAGCGCCCCAGTCTAAACTGATGCTAATGTCTGCATTCGACCCAAAGCGGACCCCTTCGGGCCTCTTCAGCTCCCGTATTCCCCTCTCAGCATCGATAGTGCTATCTTGCGGCGCATCAACCGGAGGAGATGGTTCGCTTTGTCCAATCTGATTACGGAACTCAAGCGCCGCAACGTCGTCAGGGTGACGCTCGCCTACGCCTTCGTCGGCTGGATACTGATCGAGGCAGGATCGGTACTGATCCC
>JAZFYH010000255.1:0-3214 GCA_036443475.1 Gammaproteobacteria bacterium
GCCTCGCCTGGAGGCTGCGTGGTAATTAAAGGATCGGCGGGTAAGCGTAACAACACTTCGCGTACCAGTGAATCAAAATCAGGCTTATACAGAAACGCAAATATTACAGTCAGTAATCCGGACACCAATGCCAAGATCGTGTCAGCTGTAACCAGGGCAAGGCCAAGTCCGATTATGGCCGCGCTATCGAGCAAAACAGCCAACACAATGGATTTGATCATTACAGTTTGCGACACCACAAAATAACGTAGCGCTTCGCCATGCAGGCCCATGCTACCGGACAACTGCCGATACTGTGTTGGGTACGCCGCAACGATAGATTCCAGAGAAAACAGTTTCTGCTGCAACAGTTTTGCAAAGATAATAATCAGAGCCACAACGAAAACCATGATGGGATACGCCTGATCATCAAGAAAAGACACCCCTTGATTGTTAACAGCACCGGTTTCGATCAATCGCATTACGACCACCGTAAAAATAATGTACGGCAGGGGCAGACCGAACCAGACCACGTTTCGAATAATGCGTGCCAGTTTCACGTGTGCCGGTTCATTCACCTTGGGGCCGAGCGTTTCAACCATGCTTGCCTCCCATCGCTCACACCTGGTTGTGCACGTCAACCAGCTGCGCCGCGCGAAGAATGATGGTCTTTGCCTGCACTGCGGGCGCCATAATCAAACATACAAGTAGACCTGCACCAATGACAAGGTATCCACGGCGCCGTGCGCGATGATCAACGGCCAGAGATTGCGTTTCGACAACAGAAACGCGGCTGCCATGATGAACCCGATCGTTGCGCTGACAATTACGCCATACCATCCCTGATAGTAATGTGGCAAACCGAAAAAAACCGCTTGTAATACCGCGGCTGCCCACCAAGCGCTCTTGTTATTACCCATTAAGGCCGCAAACCGGTGCATGATCAAACCGCGAAAAATCATTTCTTCGCCAAACGCGGCCGTGCCCCAGGCAATGAATACCAAGGTAAGGATTAATGCAACGAGATTATTGTGCAGGTAGGCAAATGCCCCAATACCACCCTGCTCCAGGCCGAAGTACGCCAGTACTGGTGCCAATACCAGTGTGAATACCACGCCAATGGTGATGAAAATAACCAGCGTGAAAACCGGAATCATCCACAATCGTTCCGGCTTGCGTAAACCAAGATCGGACCAGGTCTGGTTTGCCGCACGCAAGCGCCAGGTTGCCACCAGCAACGCGGCAACAATGCCAACGGGTCCACCGAATGACCAGCCAGCCAGGATGAATGCGATTTTTATGACGACGAACGCAGCCAGCGTAAAAACAAGATCAAGCACTTGTGTGTTCATGCATCAATTCTTGTAGACGACTACCGTGTCGGCAAGCTTGTCGTGAAAACCCTGTTTCTTGTCATCCCAGATAACCCAGAAGTAGCCCAGCAGAAACGGAATCGTGGAAACAATGTAACCGATGTATCGGATAACAGCTTGACCCAAGCTTGGTAACTTGCCCGTGTCCCGGTCCACGATCACTATGTTCAACATCATTTTGCCAGGCGTCGCGCCGAACTGGGTCCACAACACGATCACCAGTATCAGCAGGCTGATCTCCATGATTACCGCCGGCAGCGTTGGCACGATCAGACCAAGCGTTAATATACCGGTGAACACCATGGATATGACCGCCAGTACCAACAACACCATGATAATGAACACGTCTACCAGCATGGCCAGCATGCGGGCCAAGAATCCGGCATAACGGTAATTGTCGGGATGAACAATGGGTTCAGACATGCTACCGCTCCTCAGGTTTGCTGACAGCATACCGCAGCCGCCCAGCGGTCCAAAAAACGCTCCGTTTTCGCTTATAGTCGTCTAAGAGATTTAACTGGGGTAACAGCATGCAGGTTATATTTGCCGGGGTTCTTGCTACAGCGTTGATCGCACTGGCGCCTGCTACGCCGGCTTCAAACCTGACCGTGCGCGAACTGGTGGATCGCCACACCGAGGCGCGCGGTGGCCGTGAAGCCCTGCAGGCTATCCACAGCCTGGAATATTCCCTGCGTATTGAAGAACCCGGTTACACGGTCGACGCGGTGTACCGCATTCAACGTGCCGGACGCATGCGCATCGATATATATACTGACGGCAATCGCGTATTTTCTGAAGGCTATGATGGCTTGCACGCCTGGCAATGGCCGCAGGACAAACGTTACGGCGAGCCAGTGAGTGAGGACGGTGAAGCCGCACTGTTGCACGGCATACAACTGCCTATCCATATCAACGGGTTGCACCAGATGACTCATCAAGGACACCTGGTCGGGTACCTGGGCATGAAACCGTTCAATGGCAAGGACACGTATGCACTAAAAATTGTACTCAAGGATCACACCGAAGTGTTTTATTTTCTTGATCCGAACACCTGGCAGATTATCGGCAACCGTGACTTCCGTGCTTTTCATCCCGCCGTGGACTCAGAAAAAAAATGGCATGAAACTCGCTTCAGTGATTTTCGTGAAGTAGAGGGCGTGACGCGCGCCTTTGTATCTGAAAATTACGACCTTAAAACCGGCGAACGTGTCGGGCGCACAACCATCACCGACATAAAGGTTAATCCGGAATTTGAGGCCGGCTTTTTCCAAAAGCCATGACAAACGTCTTATTCCGTTCTGCTATGGTCCCTGCATGGCCAGGGCATTTTTCCGCTTTTATGAAGAATTGAACGACTTCCTGCCGTCCGAACGACGCAAGGTCACCTTCGAGCACACGTTTGACCGCCGCGGTTCGGTCAAGGACATGATCGAGTCGCTCGGCGTGCCGCACCCGGAGGTGGAACTGATCCTGATAGGCAGCAAGTCCGTCAGCTTTGACCACATTGTGCGCGACGGTGACCGCATCAGCGTGTACCCCATGTTCGAATCCATTGATGTCTCGCCGCTGATTAAGCTACGGCCCGAACCATTGCGAACCACGCGTTTCGTGCTCGATGCACACCTTGGAACCCTGGCGCGCTATTTGCGCCTGTGCGGCTTCGACACCCTGTACCGCAACGACTACGACGACGAAACCCTGGCCCGAATTTCCGTAGAGGATTCCTGCATCCTGCTGACGCGCGACCGCGACCTGCTCAAACGCAAGATCATCACCCACGGTTACTGTGTGCGGCATGACAAGCCGCGTGAACAACTCGCCGAGATCATTGCGCGTTTCGATTTGTATCGTTCAATCGAACC
>JAZFYH010000256.1:0-5651 GCA_036443475.1 Gammaproteobacteria bacterium
CCTCTTGATGTTTCGGGACAGACGCTAACGAGCGTCTCCAACGTGTTTTTTAACCTGGTGTCTGCCAACACCAATGACACCATGGAAGCAGTGCGCAGCGAGGTTGCACCCAAGTTTTCCGCCCACACAGATGCCATTTTCCTAAACGGCGATCTGTTTGCGCGCGTCAAGGCGGTGTACGAGCAGCGTGAAGATCTCGGCCTCGACCCCGAATCCTTACGTCTACTCGAGCGCAATTACAAAAGTTTCGTACGTGCCGGCGCATTACTGTCCGACGAGGACAAAGAAAAACTGAAAGCAATCAATACTGAACTGGCGGAACTGAGTACCACGTTCAGTCAGAACGTATTGAAAGAGGTGAATGACCTGGCAGTAGTCGTTGATACGCGCGAAGAACTTGATGGTTTATCGGAAAATGCTATTGCAGCAACAACCGAGGCTGCCAAAGAACGTGAACTGGAAAACAAGTTCGTGATTGTCCTGCGCAACACCAGTGGCCAACCACCTATGTCGTCGTTGCATAATCGTGGATTACGCGAGCGTATTCACAAAATATCGTTATCACGCGGCAGCCGTGGTGGCGAATTCGACAACCGCGCACTCGTTGCCCGGGTCATGAAGCTGCGTGCCGAACGCGCGCAGATGCTGGGTTTCGAGGATCACGCCAGCTTCATATTGGATAACCAGACTGCAAAGACCAAGCAGGCGGTCAATGACATGCTCGCAGATTTGGCACCGCGCGCGGTGGCCAATGCACGGCGCGAAGCAGCTGACATGCAAAAAATCATTGACGAGGAAGGTGGCGACTTCAAGGTGGCGTCCTGGGACTGGGACTATTATACGGAGAAGGTTCGCAAAGTACGCTACGATTTTGATGAATCACAACTTCAGCCCTACTTCGAGTTAGACAACGTCCTGCAGAACGGTGTGTTTTTTGCCGCAAACCGTTTGTATGGCTTAAGTTTTGAAGAGCGCTTCGACTTGCCGGTTTATCATCCGGATGTGCGCGTATTCAATGTTTACGAAGCAAATGGTGATTTACTGGCAATTTTCTACGGCGATTTTTTTGCACGCTCCAACAAACGTGGTGGTGCGTGGATGAACGCTTACGTACAACAGTCAGGTTTGATGGATCAGCACCCGGTGGTAGCAAATCACCAGAACGTGGCCAAGCCACCGGAGGGTGACCCGGCGCTTATGACCTACACAGATGTGGGCACCATGTTTCACGAGTTTGGTCACGCGTTGCACGGGATGTTTTCCGATGTAAATTACCTGTTTTTTTCAGGCACATCGGTACCGCGTGATTTCGTCGAGTACCCGTCACAAGTTAACGCGATGTGGGTAGATTGGCCGGAAGTGCTGGAAAATTACGCTGTGCACTATGAAACTGGCGAACCCATGCCACGTGAGCTACTGAACAAGGTTCTGGCAACATCCAAGTTCAATCAGGGTTTTAAGACTACGGAGTACCTGGCTGCTTCATTGCTTGACCAGGCTTTGCATCAGCTGACACCTGACCAGGTACCTGACGCCGAAGGTATGCTTGAGTTTGAAGCCTATGCACTCCAGGCAGCCGGAATAGCCATGGACGAAATCCCCCCGCGTTATCGGACGACGTACTTCTCGCACATCATGGGCGGCTATTCAGCCGGCTATTACTCTTATATATGGAGTGAAGTGCTGGATGCCGACAGCGTTGAATGGTTCAAGGAAAATGGTGGCCTGAAGCGCGAAAATGGCGATCACTTTAGAGCGACGCTGTTGTCACGTGGTGGTAGCGAGGATGCGATGAAAATCTTCGAAGACTTCCGCGGTGCGGAGCCGAATATAGAGCCTCTATTAGAGCGTAGGGGCCTGAAATAACGTTGATTTTACTAGAATGTAGAGGCTTGAATTAACCCCAGTATTGTTGGAGCGTAGGGGGCTCAACTAGCTAAAACATTAGCCCAACATTAAAACTTTAAACTAATAAACTGTCGTACCGGCTGCCGGCGCGGCGGTTTTTTTATTACACTGGCATGAGTACGTAATATGAATTCTGGAGTTCACCCCATGAGCATTGCTCTGATTCAACAACATGCTTCTGTTAATCTGGATGACAACCGCAAACGTGGACTGGCAGCAGTGGATGACGCGGCAGGTCAGGGCGCGAATATTGTGTGCTTTGCAGAACTTGCGTTTGATCCGTTTTATCCGCAGTGGAAGGCCACCGATGAGTTGCGAAACCGGGCCGAACCGGTGCCCGGCGATACAACGGAAGTATTTGCGGCCAAGGCGAAGGAGCATGGCGTAGTCATTGTGCTGAATCTTTATGAGCGCGCTACGGATGGCAATTACGACAGCTCTCCGGTCATTGACGCGGATGGCAGCCTGCTAGGTGTGACACGCATGATCCACATCACGGACTACGAAGGTTTCTTCGAACAGGGTTATTACAACAAAGGTGATACCGGTGCCCCCGTGTACCGAACCAGGCACGGTAATATTGGTGTGGCCATTTGCTATGATCGGCATTACCCGGAATACATGCGTGCACTGGCGGTAAACGGCGCGGACGTGGTTTTCGTGCCGCAGGCTGGTGCCATCGGCGAATGGCCGGAGGGGTTGTTCGAAGCAGAGATGCGCGTTGCTGCGTTTCAAAATGGTTACTTCACGGCGTTGTGTAATCGAGTTGGCAAAGAAGAACTGCTGGAGTTTGCCGGAGAATCCTTTGTCTGTAATCCTGCCGGCGAGGTTATTGCGAGGGCCGGCACGGGTACGAATGAAATTTTGATGCGCGACCTGGACATTTCACAGAACGCACAATCGCACGCGCGCAAACTTTTTTTCAGGGATCGGCGTCCTGAGCTGTATGCTGATTTCGTGGGCAGATAATCGGAGTTCCTCTAGCATGTCGAAACAAAAGGTCGCACTCGTAACCGGCGCAAGCCGGGGTATCGGTCGCACCGTGGCAAAGGGTCTGGCGGAACAGGGTTACCGAGTTGCTGCCTTGGCACGCACCACGCAGGCACTTGCTGAATTGGGACAGGAAATTGGAGATCCGGATAACTTCATGGCGGTTGAGTGCGATGTCACAAATGATTCTTCCGTCATTGCGGCCGTTGACTGCACTACGGACAAGTGGGACCGTGTCGATGTATTGTTCAATAACGCCGGCATTCTGCGCTTGGGTACACTGGATCTCGCCACCGATGAATTTGATACGCAATTGCAGACTAACCTGCGCGCCGCATGGTTTGTCATGAAAACTGTAGTGCCGCATATGCGGAAGCAGGGCAGTGGACAGGTGATCAATCTTGCCTCGCGCTCCGGAAAATTCGGATTTCCAGGTTTCGGCGCCTACGCTGCAAGCAAGTTCGGCTTGCTGGGCATCAACGAGGCATTAATGAAGGAACTGGCACCGCAGGGTATAAAGGTTACAGCGATCTGCCCGAGTTGGGTGAATACCGACATGGCCGATCAGAGTGGATGCAGTTTACCTCCTGTCGAAATGATTCAGCCCGATGATATCTTGCTAACGATCAACTGGTTACTGTCCCTGTCACCGGCGGCCTGCGTGCAGGACGTTGTGTTGTTTTGCAGAAAAACGATTAGCGCATGAAACGATTAGGCAACACTGTCATGAATGTCCTGGTGCCTGCACAGGAGACGCTTTCCTTGGCAAACATTGATGCACTGGTGATCGAACAAGATACGCACTTGTTGTTGGGTGTGGACGAAGTCATTCGGTATCCGCGCGGCAGTCTCAGCGATCTGGTGCGCGAGGCCGAAGACGCCAAGGCGATCCAGCCTGGTACCGTATTGCCACGCGGTAAACAACCGGTGCGCTTGCTGGCCGTGGTGCATGATCTGGATGAGAATCCCAGCTGGCGGCCGGAATGGGTCAAGCAGGCATTGGCCACGGTGTTTCGCTTTGCCGTTGGTCGTAAAGTTCGCCGACTGGCCATGCCGGTGCTGGGTGCCGTGCATGGCCAGATGCCGATCGAAGCGTTTGCAACATTTCTCGCGCAAAACCTGCAACAGACTGAGATGGATTTCCCGGAGCGTCTGATTTTGCTCGCGCCTCCCGATGCTGACAGCGAATTCATTGCAAAAGTGTTTGCGGCAACGGGGTAATTACGCTTGTGACTTGCCGCGTCGGAAGTTAAGGTTCCACAGCCTGAAGACTGGAGCGAACGACCCTTAAATGAGCGATTCCAGTTCGAAAACTCTCAACGCGATGTTGCTGATTGCCGCGACGGTGGTGGTCATCGCCGGCATGAAAGCGTCCCAGTCGTTACTGGTCCCATTTCTGCTCGCCGGTTTCATCGCAGTAATCAGTGCATCACCCTTACTATGGCTGGAACGCAAAGGCGTGCCTGCGCCACTGGCTGTGCTCATTGTTATTTTCGGCATCCTGCTGATCGGCGTCATCGTGGGTGGGCTGGTTTCGAATGCGGTCGCGGATTTTTCGCGTAATTTGCCGGCCTATGAACAAAGCCTCAAACAACAAACTTCAGGACTGGTTGACTGGCTAACCGCGCAAGGTGTTGAGGCAAGCCGCGTTGACCTGGAATCAATTTTCGCTCCGGCCGCTGCCATGCAACTGGTGGGCCGGATGCTGAATAGTTTGGGCGCGGTGCTTACCAACGGATTTCTCATTCTGCTTACAGTCGTGTTCATGTTGCTGGAAGCGACGCGGTTTCCCAACAAGCTGCGGGCCATGATCGGTGGTGAAGATGCGTCACTGGAACGGTTCAGCACGTTTGTTGAAAACGTGCAACAGTACATCGCACTCAAAACCTGGATCAGCCTGGCAACCGGCGTGTTGGTCACGCTGGCAACGTGGCTCATTGGAGTAGATTACCCATTGTTATGGGGATTGGTTGCTTTTGCTTTTAATTACGTACCGAACATTGGCTCAATCATTGCTGGTGTGCCGGCGGTATTGCTGGCGTTCATTCAGCTGGGCCCTTGGGCCGCTGCGATTACCACCGCCGCATACGTAGTAATCAACGTGTTGATGGGAAGCATTATAGAACCCCGCTACGTGGGCAAGGAATTAGGATTGTCCACATTGATTGTTTTTGTTTCCCTGGTGTTCTGGGGCTGGGTGCTTGGTCCTGTTGGCATGCTGTTGTCTGTACCCCTGACTATTACGGCAAAAATTGCTCTGGACAGCCAGGAGAGCACTCGCTGGTTAGCAATACTGCTTGGACCGGAAATTCATGATTCGCCACCGGCGGATAGCTGATCAAACAAGGGATTATCATGAGAATAAAAAATAGGATTTTATGTGGGGTTTTGATGTTGTTAACGGCTGCGTGCAGCGAGAAGGCGGTCGAACCGTTTGATGCGCGGGCTTACGGCCTGGAAATTATCAGTGCAGAATCTGTCCGTGCCCATATGAAAATTCTGGCGGCCGATGATATGCGAGGCCGGGAAGCTGGTACAGAGGATTATAATAAGGCGGCCGCTTACGTGGCCGCTCAATTTGAACAACTGGGATTAAAACCGGCCGGCACGGAAGGTTACTACCAGAATATACCGTTCCTGCGTTCCGTGTTGAAAGATGATACGGCGAGCCTGAACGTGACGGTTGATGGTAATACGACGGAGTTGGCCTACCTTGAAGACTTTCTTGCTTACGGTGATTACAACCGCCTGGA
>JAZFYH010000257.1:0-4153 GCA_036443475.1 Gammaproteobacteria bacterium
GTTCGTGATTTCGCCACGAACCTTGGTTTCCATTTCAGGATTACTGATTTTCGGACTGGTTACCGAAGCAATCGACATGAATTAGCGCCCACCTTTTACGCTCCCCCGAGCGGAAATTGTTCGGTCGCCTTTTTCCCTGGCAGCCGCTACCAGCGTTTCCCTGTTGGCAACAAAATCTTCTTTCCAGGATTCCTGCCAATCCCCCTATCTATGCGTCCGGATTATACCGTTCTTTGCAGGATCTTAAATTCACTCCAATTATTGTGGAAACTGACCATTTAAGGCTAGGATTGACTGCTAAATATGGCTCAAACGGGGTAAACAAGTGTTGCTCAGGCGCTGCGCATATCTAGGGTTATTGCTTGTACTGACCGCTTGTACGGCGCTGCAGGAGCACGGCAAGAAACGCCGCTTCCAATTGGCCCAAAAAGACCACACATCCTGCACTGCAAGGGGGTTTGAATTTCCCTCTGCAAAGTACCGCAAGTGCAGGTTAGCAGAGATGGATGAGCGAGATCGCAAATTGTGGATGGAAGTGCAGATGTCGCAACGTTCCAATGAACCTAATACAGCCGAGTTCATTATTCCGAATACACCAAACCGGATTGAGGAGTACCGCTCGATCGACGATGAACATTTTCTGTGCGAATTACGATATTACGACGATATTGAATACGTATACTGCGATACACATTAGCCGTCCGCAGCCCCAAATCTCATATCGTTTAATCCGGCTTCCATAAATACTCATCAAGACTATCCGGTTGCATCCAGTAGTTTTCGATAACCCGATTGTCAATGAACTCAATATTTTCCGATTCGAGTAACACTTTCTGTCGCTGCCAACTTTCTGAGCTGGTCGGAAAAGCTAGCCGCCCACTTGCCGTAATGACGCGATACCATGGGAGGTCAAGTTCGTCCGGTGCATGGCGAAGCGCATAACCCACATAACGTGCTCTGCCCGGCATTCCAGCAAGCCGCGCCACACCACCGTAACTGCAAACTTTACCGTGTGGAATACTTGAAATTGCCTTCCATATTGCGGCGAGTCTCTTGTCCTGATCGTTGCGCGCTAATTTCCTGGCTGCCATTCCGTCGCCAGTCTTTGCGCTTCAGCAAGCTCGCTTTCGCTCATGTCCAGAGAAATGCTGTCACGCTCGGCGGCTGCACCGGGGTGACCGCGTTGGGAGGCGATACTCAATAGCATGTGCGCACGAACCCTGTCCCGTGGCGCGCCGTCCGCGTTAGCGTGCATACTGCCGAGATCAAACATTGCGTCTACGTAGCCATCGTTTGCCGCACGATTAAACCATTCAACTGCAAGTGCAGCATCTTTTTCCACACCAGTACCAGTGCGGTACATGCGACCCAGATTGTACTGCGCGCGCGGTAACTTACTTTCGGCGGCCACACGGTACCAGCGCACAGCTTCTTCTGCATTGATTTCAACACCACTTCCTTCCTCATAAAGAATTCCAAGATTATTTTGCGCAGAAAGATGATTCTGTTCGGCCGCTGCAAGATACCAGCGGTGCGCACTGATAAGGTCAACCGGCACACCCTTACCAGTTTCCAGAATGACAGCAAAGTTATATTGGGATTCGACATGACCCTGTTCCGCCGCACGCTGCAGCCAGATTGCCGCGCCAGACTGATTGACCGGAACACCATCACCTGCTTGCAGCATGCGTGCCAGATTAAGTTGCGCCTGCAACACACCGGCCTCGGCTGCAACGCGATAATAAAAATACGCTTCATTGCCATCGCGTGGCACCCCAGCACCGGATTCGTGCAACAGGCCCAAGTTGAAATTTGCCGGTGCGTGACCGGCGGCAGCAGCCTGCTTGAAATACCCCACCGCGCGCGCGCCATCGGCGATAGTGCCGTGACCACGGAAATGCGCCATGCCTGCTGCAAACGCCGCATCAGGCAATATTTCGGCCGCCTGTTCAAATAAGGCCAACGCATGTTCGGGCTCACGTTCGCCGCCCAGCCCTTCGGATAGAAGAATGCCGAGGTTGTACTGGGCGTTGGCATCGCCTGTTTCCGCTGCCGGCGTCAGCCATCGCCGTGCGGCAACGGAATCCGCCACCGTGCCCTGGCCCGAGGCGTACATGAGCCCAACGTTAGACTGCGCCACCGTGTCGCCCTGTTCCGCCGCCAGCAGGTAATAAGAAAATGCCTTATTGGCGTCTTCCTCCACCGCTTCCCCACGCACGTAGGCACGCCCGAGAAACAGTTGCGCTTCAACTTGGCCGACATCCGCGGCAGCATGCATCAACTGCAGGTGCTCATCGGCATGTTCCGCCGCGATTTCACCATCGCCAATGAGTACCGCGAGGTTGTAAAGCGCCCGACCGTCTCCGTCCGCAGCCGCCAGCCGATACCAGGCGGCGGCTTCGTTAATATCCTTCGGAACACCACGTCCTTCGCGGAACATTTCAGCAAGATTTATACGTGCGGTCGGATCACCACGATCTGCTGCCTGGCGAAACCAGTACTGCGCTTCGAAGTCATCTTTTTCAACGAATTCGCCTCGTGCGTAAATGGACCCAAGATTGTTTTGTGCTCGCGCCAGACCAAGTTCAGCCGCTTGCATGAGCCACTGCAATGCCTGGTCCACATCGTGTTCAACTCCGCGACCGTACAAATACATGTCACCAATGCTGAACATCGCGTCGGCACTACCTTGCGCGGCGGCCTGCCGGTAAAGCGAGAAGGCGCGTTCGTAATCCTGGACTACTCCGAGCCCGTTTTCATGCAGAATGCCCAGGTTGTTTTGCGCGTCGGCGTAACCCAGTGCCGCAGCGCGACCGTACCATTGCGTGGCCGCGATGTAATCCTGCGGAATCCCATGCCCTTGTTCGTACATCAGCCCAAGATTGAATTGCGCTGCAGGATGATTTTTTTCCGCTGCTTGTGTGTACCAGTGTGCTGCCTGCACAAAGTCCTGTTCGAGATGCATACCCAGTGTGTACATAGACGCGAGAATAAATTGCGCGTCCGCGATTCCCGCTTCCGCAGATCGGCGTAACCAGGTTTCCGCTTCGGCAAGATCCATGGGCAGACCTTGGCCGTTCTTGAACATGAAGCCGAGACTGTACTGCGCGCGAGGGTGCCCGGCATGCGCGGCGAGCAGGAACCAGTTTGCTGCATTTTCAAAACTCGGTGGCGCTCCTTTGCCATCGGCAAACATCAAGCCAAGTTCGTATTGCGCCGGTACGTAACCGCGTTGCGCGGATTGCCGCATCCAGTGCAAGGCCTCGCTATCGCTTTGTAACCCGCCAACGCCATCACGGTAAAAAAGGCCGAGATAGAACGCCGCTTCCGTATCGCCTTCATCGGCGAGTGGCACCAGCCGTTCAAATGCACGGCCGTAATCTTCGGCTTCTGCCGCCTGCACGGCCTCCCGCACCAGTGGATTGGTGATTTCTTCCTCAAATACAGCCTGCGCTGTCGCAGCGTCACACAACAGCAAACTAAATATGGTTAGAATGGTAGCCGTTCTGTACACGGTAGTTTGCGCTGAATCCCCGTGGCCAAATCGGCCCGAGTATACCGCATGCCCATGCACGGTTCGCACGAGAAACATACATGAAACAACGAGCTGGAGCCTCTCATGACTGACAATCTTTCGCGGCAAGACCGCCTGATTCAGATGTTGTTTGCCGGCCGCAAAGAACTTGCCAATGTGCGTCGAAACATGGAGTACACCACTGCGCTGGCAGTGTGGCAGGAATTTGACGTCTGGAAGCTCAAGGACGCAGCCAACTTGTTGGTGGGTCGCATTCCCAAGTTGTTATCCGGTGAGGACGACTTGCCCATTGCGTTTTACGTCGCACTTAGCTGTGTCAACTATTCACTGCAAGTGTTGAACCCGGACGACGAACAGGAAGAATATCGTGTTGATCCCACCGTCTTTCTTGCCTGGGTGGAATCGCGTGGTTATCCGGTGCAGGAGTCGTTGCGACAAACCGTTGAAGCCATAGAAAAAAGAAAAGTTGTGTCCTGAATTGTTAATAAAAAAAACAAAATGGCCCGTATAAATTATACGGGCCATTTTTTTGTCTATGTATGGTGCCGGAACGCAGACTCGAACTGTGGATCTACAGTTTACGAAATCGTAGAAAACTGTTTTACGTAATTTGAAGTT
>JAZFYH010000258.1:0-6941 GCA_036443475.1 Gammaproteobacteria bacterium
ATTGTTTTGTCGAATCGTGGCATGGCGCGGTAGTGTAGCCGCGGTTTGCGTTCGCCCGCCAGTTACTAAACTATTGGGCATCCGTTGCGCGGGAGACTCAGCATGTTGCGGACACTGCTCCTTCTCTTAATGAGTGGCCAGGCACTGCCCCTGGCAGCAGCCGACATCAAGGCACTTGTAGGCGGCACGTTGATCGATGGCTATGGCGCGAAGACGATTATCAACAGCGTGATCCTAATCGAGGGTGACCGTATCAAAGCGGTAGGACAAGTAGGCCAACTTGCCGTGCCGGACGGCGCAGAAATCATTTCCACCGAAGGCATGACCGTGTTGCCCGGGTTGTGGGACATGCACGTGCACTTGATGATCAACGGTCATGCCGATTACGTACACTGGCGCAAGGAATACACGGACGACTTTCGCGACATCATCATGCCGGCCTCCGCCAAACAATTGTTGCTGGCCGGTGTCACCAGTGCACGGGATCTTGGCGCACCTTTGGAAGATTCCATCAGCGTGCGCGATCGCATTAATAATGGCGAAATTCCAGGTCCGACCCTGTATGTCTCCGGCCCGTTCATTCAAAAAGAGCCCTACCCCGGTACTGAAGCTTATCGTTGGGGTGTGAACGGCGCTGCTGACGCCAAGCGTAAGGTGCAACGACTGGCTGATGCCGGCGTGGATGTCATCAAGCTTATCGACCAAGACCAGATGAGCAAAGCTGAACTGCGCGCCGTGGTGGAAACCGCGCACGCAAACGATTTGAAAGTTGTTGCGCATTCGCACCGTCCGGAGGAAATCCGCCGCGGCTTAAGTGTCGGCGTTGATAATTTCGAACACACCGGCCTGGCTACCGCGCCCGAGTATCCACCAGATGTGATTGCCATGATCCGTGAGCGTACGGCGCAGATGAACCTCGGCCCGCTGTACTGGACGCCGACTATTGAAGGTCTGTTTAACTACGAGTACACGCGTGACAACAACGAGAAACTGGATACCACCTGCTGGCACGATGGCATGCCCCAGGAAATTATCGACGACATAAAACAGAGTTTCGCGCACCCGGACCGACTGAGTTATTTCCAGATCACACCGTTAAGACGACCGACGCTTAAGCGCAAATTCCAACAATTACAGGAAGCTGGTGTCGTGATGATGATCGGCACCGACTCCGGTATCCCGATGAAATTTCACTGCCAGTCCACCTGGAATGAACTGGACGTATGGGTGCGCTATTTAGACGTTGACCCCATGGCGGCCATCAAGGCGGCGACTTACTGGCCGGCTGCGTTTATGGGTGTTGCAGACGACTACGGTACGATTGAACCCGGCAAGTACGCCGACATCATTGCCGTCAAAGGTGATGTGTTGCGTTATATCAGCCTGCTGCAAAGAGTGGACATCGTGATCAAACACGGCAAGCGCGTGAAATAGAAATCGGTGATCGATAACCATGGACAAGGGTAAACACAGGCGACTGGCGGCGACCCTGGTAATTGCCGCCGGCTTCTGAGTGTGGTTTAAATTCAGGCCAAATTGAGCGATACAATGTTGCTACGCGATTGCGGTAAGATTGCCGGTCTCCGCTAAACAAAGGGAGAGCGGCATGTCCCGTTTCTTGTTAACAGCATTGCTTACATTTTCGATCTCGGCATTTGCACAGGACCACAATGAGTATCTGCGCGCGGTGGATAGCCCCGACCGTCCGGCCGCTGACCTGGAGCGAGACGCAAGCCGACATCCCTTGGAAATCCTGGCGTTTTCGGAACTTGTACCCGGTCAGATAATTATCGAGCTGGGTGCCGGTGGCGGCTACACGACGGAACTTACCGCGCGCGTTGTCGGATCTGAAGGACACGTGTACGCGCACGTACTACGACCAGGGCGTGTTAAGGGTAATCGGTTGCCGAATGTCACCGCCCTGCGCCAACACAAGTTATTTGAGTTACCCAACGTACTAGTTGAATCCGGCTTAAAGGCAGGCGGTGCCGATCGCGTGCTGGCATTTTTTACCGTGCATGACATGTACCTGAATGAGAATATCGACCTGCAACGACTTTACCGCGATCTGCTGAAAATGCTGAAACCCGGCGGCTTGTTTATCGTGCTTGATAACTCAGCACGTGTCGGCAGTGGACTTGACGATACACCCAAGTATCACCGCATAGATGAAACCTTCGTCATGACAGAAATTGTCAAAGCCGGCTTTGAATTTATTGACCACACTGACCTGCTGCGCAACCCGGATGACAACCGCGAGAATCGCTGGAATGCGCCCGATAATAATTTCGAGCGCGGCTTTCAGGACCGCTTCGCGTTGAAATTCCGCAAACCACGTTAATCCTGGGACCAAGTTGGTGTTCCACGGGGCGGGTATCGTTCCGCCCCGAAATGACGCCTGTTAGCATGCAGGCATGAAAAACAACTCGCAAAGATTAATGCTGGCCAACGTTCTTTTCTGGGCCGGACTCGCCACACTCAACGTACTAAGCGGGTTTGCCGATGCCGTGCGATCCGGCGATGACTACGCGTGGGGGCAGCAGACAATACTGTACGCTATCGTCTACCTTCCCTGGATGCTGATCACGCCAATCCTTTTCAGATTATTGCGACGTGCGGTGGATCAGGGAATGACGGCAATCATGCGCTTATTTGTGCTTGCGTTTGTAATCTGGGCACCAATCTACGTGTTCATTGATACTGCACTATTCATGTGGTCCCAGGGACGGCCGATCTCGGATGCCATCACCGAGTACGGAAAGATTCCGGGGTTCTTCATGATGTACGACCTTCTCCTATACCTGATCGTATTCGGGGGCAGTAGCGCACTCATCTACTTCCAGCGCGCACAACGACAAACAATCAATGCCATTCAATTGGCAGGCGAGAAGTCGGAACTGGAGTTGAAACTCAGCGAATTGCGTATGCAGGGATTAAAAAATCAACTGGAACCGCATTTCCTGTTCAATGCGCTGAACTCCATTAGCGCACTGGTGCGTACTAAGGATTCTCGGAACGCGCAAATCGCTCTGCACCGACTGAGTGAACTTTTGCGTTACGCGGTGAACAGCAGCCGTGAACGACTGGTGACACTGGCTGCGGAAAAAAAGTTTGTTGAAGACTACCTGGAACTGCAGGGTTTTCGGTATGGCGACAAATTGCAGGTCACGATGAGCTGGGATGACCGTCTCGCTGATCTCGAAGTTCCTCCGTTCATTTTGCAAACATTTATTGAAAACACGATACGTCATTGCCTTGAAGTAACTGGCGAAGCCTTCGCTATCCGGGTGGATATGGGGCTGGTGGAGAAGCAACTGCTCATAATGGTGTGCAACAGCCCACCCGGCCCGGGCAATGATAACGGTCTGGGTGTCGGCATCGAAAACCTGCGCCAGCGTCTGGAAATCATCTACGCTCATGAATTCGAGCTCACCACGGACACTGACACGGACCGTTTCTGTGTCACCCTAAAACTCCCCGCGAACCCCCGTTAATCGCACATGACATACACGGCGCTTATTGTCGACGACGAATTGCTGGCCAGAGCTAATCTGGTCGCAGCGTTGTCAGGTGTGCATGACTGGAATGTCGTTGGTGAATTTGAACGTTGCGAGGGTGTGGTGGAAAACGCGCGCACTCTGAAACCTGATGTCGTGTTCCTGGACATCAACATGCCTGGCCAAGACGGCGTATCTCTTGCAGGCGATCTTCTCACTTTGGCGCATCCGCCCTTGATTATCTTCGTAACTGCTTACGATGACCGTGCGGTACAAGCCTTTGAGCTTAACGCGCTGGATTACCTGTTAAAGCCGTTCGACGATGATCGCCTGCATGCGGCCCTGGAACGCGCGGTTGAAAGCATGACCCTGCGTGAACAATACAGTGAGCGCATTCGCTCAGTAGTTGAACTGCGACATACTGACGGCCCGTTACGAAAAATTGTTGTGCGTTCCGTGCGTAAATTGCAGATCGTGGAAGTGCCTGAAATCATTTGTGCTCGGTCAGCGGGAAACTACGTGGAATTGAATCTGGATACGCAGACTGTTCTGCACCGAATGCCGATTTCAACCCTGGCCAAATTGCTGGATCCTGATAGATTCATGCGTGTGCACCGTACCGCCATCGTCAATTTGCAGCGTGTACGCGAGCTGAAAACCGATAGCGCCGGGAAAATGCACGCCTTGTTGGACGGCGACTACACGGTGTTGGTCAGCGACAGCTACCGTGATGCGCTGGTCGCGCGCATCACGGCTTAGTCGTATTCTTATCCTCAGTTTGTCGCCGCATTGCCTTCGGCAAGTATTTCAGTTTCTACTTTGGGCAAGAAGAAAATAATCAGCCGCGCTGCATCGAAACCGTAATCACCAAGATATGGATACTGGTCGATAATTGTCTTGGCATAAATTTCACGGGCCGCCTCGGTGAGGTGATCTTTTTCGGATGTCAGATTCGCTGAATCTGCAAGCGTGTCGCGCAGTAGCAAGCGAAAGGTTTCAATGTACTCAATATGCTGATCCAAAATACTGGGCCGTGCCGGGTCGCCATGTCCGGTAAGAAATACCGTGGCGTCGGAATAATGCTCTTTCATGTAATGGAGCTGTTCCAAGCTGCGTTTTGAACGCACTTCGCCAATATAGTAGTGCTTGTGATGAATGGTCGAATCGCCGGTAAAAAGAATTTTTTTATTCGGTTGGTAGATAACTGCATTATCGGGTGCTTCACCCGGTCCCAGGTCATCAAACAACAACGGAATACCGGCGATTTCCACTGTCTCGCCTGAAGCCACTATATGGTCCGGCCTGACGAGTACAGTATAAATATCGTCCTTCATTTGCGGATCAACATTTTGCATGAACTCCTCATGCACAGCAGACAAGGTGTCTGCGGTTGCCTGCGTGGCATAAACGGGAAATTCACCCAGTTCTTCGCGCAACACCTGTAAACCGCCGTAATGATCCGGGTGTGGGTGCGTAAGGACAACGCCGCGAAGCGGTTTCCCGGTAGCGCGAATAAGCGCGACCATATTCATGGCGTCAGAATTGCGCAGTAACGCGTCGATTAACACGACTCCGTTTTCGGCAACGAGCCAGTAAGCGTTCACATCCCAACCGCGCGCGGAAGCATAGCGATTTACCGTGAAATCAAGCCCGTCTTCTGGTTGCGCAAACAAGGGAACATTCACCAGTAAAACACCCATTGTGACTAATGCTTTTGTCAGGTTTTTCATTGCCGACCCTCGTTTATATTCCGGGCAGACACTGTAACGGGAAGGATGGGCAGTACAAGGGAAATGGGACGAAGCGGTTGATCGCTGACGCGAAATTGATTGGTGATGGGGGGAGCGAATCTATTAGAACTGGCCTACCAGTCTTCACCACGATCGAATTTTGCGATTTGTTCGGTGCGGCGTACGACTTCCTGCTTCGCGACAGCGAATTCTGTTTCGGCTTTCTGCCTTGCCGCAATCAGTGATTCGTCATCGGGTGCTTGAGATAAGGCTTGCGTCGTCTCGTCTAGTCTCGTTTGTGCCGCAACTGCGGCAATCTGCGCTCGGTCCCGCAAAACGACCAACCGCCGGCGGTCCTCGCTTATCGCAAATTGCAGCAGTTGCTCGGCATTCATGCCGTCGAGTTTTTCCCGCAAGTTACGCAGCTTATCTTCCCCCATGTTCATGGAATCCAACATGGCGGCCAGCAACAGTCGGCTCAATGCCGCCTCGAGTTCTTCGCGCTTCTCCGCGGGTTGTGCGCGCACCAGCCTTTGCGACGAAATATGGAAAGCTACTTCGGACGAGCCGTTGATGCGCGGTTCTTCGCAGCCTGTAATGAACAGTATTGCGAACAAGAGTGTAAATACCCAGGTGTCACGCATTGATATATCCTTCATTCGCCCGGCAGCCCTACACGCCTATGAACTGGATTTGCAAGAAGACCCAAAAAGCATAACAGACCCGGTAGATTCATCGCGCGTGTTTGCAGTTTCCAGGCAACTATTCTTATTATTTTCAACGTGTCTATTGCCGGGCGGTATTAATTGGGTTGCATACAAACGCTGTAAACCGCTTCGAAAGCGAGAGATGACTAACGGAACCAAATCGGTGCGATTCGGTCATGAGTAAGATGCCCAGCAGCCCATCAGGCTAAGCAATGCAGTCAATTCGCGATTACCTGCCTAGTCTTCCCGATAAGCGCACGCTGTTTGCGGCGTCCTGTTTTTTTCTGGTGTTGTGCGGTTACTACTTATTACGCCCGTTGCGTGACGAAATGGGTATCCAGGGCGGTATTGGCAATCTGCACTGGATGTGGACGGCTACGTTTGTGTTCATGATTATTGCCAACTTCGCATACGGGTGGCTAAGCAGTCGTGTTGCCCGCAACCTACTGGTACCTGCCATTTATGTGTTTATCGCTGCAGTGCTTGCTCTGTTTTTTGTAGGTGAATTCTTTTTGTCCCCGCCATGGTACGCAAGGGCCATGTACGTGTGGATTTCCGTCATAAACTTGTTCCTGATAAGTGGGTTTTGGGCGGTATTGAGTGATGTGTTCCCAACGGACGTTGCCAGGCAGCGTTTTGGCATGATCGCCGCTGGGGGAACGTTAGGTGCGATTGCTGGGCCCGGTATCGCAGCGGGGCTGGTTGAAACCATACAGCCTCAGGCCCTGCTGTATGCGGGTGCTGCCTGCTTTGTTGTCGCGGCGTTCCTGTTGCGCCGTATTTCTTCGCAATCCACAAATTCAGCTAAAAGTCGGCGGCTGGAAAAATTCAATCTGCACGAACTGCTGGAACTCGGCAAGGATCGCCGATTGTTGGGGTTAACACTGGCGGTTTTCCTGCACTCCGTTGTCGCCACATTCATCTATGTATTACAGCTGAAACTGCTGGAAGCAAACATCGCTGATTCCGCTGCACGCGTGCAGATATTTTCGCTGATCAACCTGTCA
>JAZFYH010000259.1:0-18562 GCA_036443475.1 Gammaproteobacteria bacterium
GCCATTCGCAAAGGCGGGACAACCTTGCGTAATTATTCGCGCGAAGACGGCTCACCCGGTTATTTTCGGGTCAAGTTAGCCGTGTACGATCGCGCAGGCGAACCGTGCAACAATTGTGGGACAATCATTAAATCACGGGTGCACGGCCAACGCGCCAGCTATTACTGCATGAGCTGTCAACAATGACCTCGGAAACTCAGCAATGAAACGACTGTTTACGATAATTGCAGTGGGTGGACTGTTGTTGACTGGTTGCGCCAGTGTTCCATCTGACTGGGGACGAAACGACGTATCTGAAATCGTTTCAATGCGAGGCATCAACCTCCGCCTGGATGAAACCGATGAGTCGGATCGAATCGTCCGTCAGTTACTCGAACAAGCTCTGTCACCCCAAACCAGTGTTCAAGTTGCACTGCTTCGTAACCCTGATTTGCGCGCATTGTACGCCCGTCTTGGTCTCGCCGCAGCCGACGTCTATGAGGCTGGTCGTCTCAGTAACCCGAGATTATCCGCTGCAGTGCTCGATTCAAACCAACCAGGCGCCATGAATCAACTTACCTTCGGTTTGAGCCAAAGTTTCACAGACTTGCTTTTGTTGCCTGCCCGGAGCCGGTTCGCCAAGGGCGAATTTGAACGGGTCAAGGAAATGGTCGCCAGCGATATTCTGAATTTGTCGCTCGATGTAAAGGACGCATTCTATCGTTATGCCGGTGCAAGTCAGCTCGTTAAAATGCGACAAGCGATTGTGAAAGCCACTAAAGCGTCTGCCGACCTCGCACAACGATTTTTTGATGCCGGTAATCTGAATCGGTTTGAACTTGCCTTCGAACGCGCTGCGGCGAGTGAAGCCAGATTATCTTTGCTGGAAGCAATAGCTGAAAGGACACGCGCACGAGGAGAAATGAGTCGTCTTCTTGGCCTTGCTCAACGCGAACAATGGCAAATTGTTTCGGGATTGCTGCAGCCACCTGCTACCGATGAAGATCTGGATTCTTTGTACAAGCTTGCGGACTCTTCGCGTTTGGACCTCATTGCGACGAGAAGAAAAGTGGAACTGCAAGCCGACGTGTTGGGGGTCACACGCAAATGGCGCTGGCTAGGCGATCTGGAAGTCGGTTATGAAACCGAACGGGAATCCGACGGGGAACGTCTTAGGGGTCCAAATTTGGTGTGGGAACTTCCAATTTTCAATCAACATGTGGACTCCATCACGCGCGCAGAATCGCAACTGCTACGAGCTGAAGCTGGGCTGCAACGCTTGGTTATTGATGTTGGCATTGAGGTATACGCCGCACATGCCGAAATGCATCAAGCAAAAACCCGGTTTTTGGAAATCCAGAAAACTTTATTACCGCTTAGGGAGGAGATCGTTGCGCGCGCGCAGGAACAAGTGAATTACATGTTGCTGGGCGTGTTCGACTTACTCAGGCTTAAACAGCGAGAATATGATACATACGCTTCCTACCTTAACACGGTGAGGGATTACTGGCTCGCGAGGTTGGCTCTCGAACGCGCCGTTGGCACATCGCTGGCCACCGCGGAGGAATCGACTGGGGCGATCATCGATGCTTCGGACATAACGACTCCAAAAATAGTAAACGGTATGGATCACGGTCACATGATGCATGATACGTCAGGTGACGAGAACAAGCCGAGCCCACACCACAAGCATATGCAAGATCAGGATAAGCCCGAATCCGAACACATGAATCACAAAGAACATGATTCATCCCCGGTCAGGTCTGAAGAAGATGATCCCGATGATGCTCAATCCGACGAAGCGCCGGAAAATGCGCACACGGATCATGGAGGTAGTTCCAATGAATAGACGCAATTTTCTCAAATTGGCGGGACTTGGTACGCTCGCGGGCGCGTTTGCGCCCGGTGCATTGGCGCGTTCCGCAGGTAATATTTCTGTTTCTCCGCAAGGATTGTCGCCCCCATCAGCTAGACGTAAATACGGTTACGTGCCGGTGCGAACCTTAAATGGTTGGACGCTACCGTACCAAGTCAAAAACGGTGTGAAGGAATTTCACTTGGTTGCTGAAGAATTCGAACACGAATTTGCTCCGGGTAGCGTTGCAAAGTGCTGGGGGTACAACGGCTGCACACCGGGACCGACCATCGAAGTGGTGGAAGGCGATCGCGTCAGAATATTCGTGACTAACCGACTCGGGGAACACACGACGATTCACTGGCACGGCATTTTGTTGCCGTCCGGCATGGATGGCGTAGGCGGCTTGAATCAGCCCCATATCAAACCGGGAGAGACCTTTGTATACGAGTTCACGCTCAAACAACATGGCACGCATATGTACCATCCACATGCCGACGAAATGACACAAATGGCATTCGGGATGATGGGTATGTTTATTATTCATCCCAAAAACGGTGAAGAAGTACCGATCGACCGGGATTATTGTTTTATGCTGCACAACTGGGCACTGCATCCGGGCACCTATCGACCGGATCCGTCCATCATGACGGAATTCGATTTGTGGACTTTCAACAGTAAAGTGTTTCCCGCTATCGATCCCCTGGTGGCAGGTACGGGTGAGCGGGTACGCGTACGCATGGCCAACCTTTCCATGTGGAATCACCCCATTCATTTACACGGTGCTCAGTATTTGGTGACCGGCTCTGATGGCGGGCGCTGGCCGAAAATTCGTTGGCGGCCGGAAACAACCGAAATTGTTGCAGTTGGCCAGACACGCGACATCGAATTTATGGCTGTGCCAGGTGATTGGGCATTTCACTGCCACATGTCACACCACACAATGAATACGATGGGACATGAAATTCCAAACACCACAGGCGTTGACCAGTCTGGACTGGAATCGGAGATTCGTAAAATGCTGCCCGGCTATATGGCGATGGGTCGGTATGGGATGGCCGAGCATCAAGAGCATACACAATCCGGACACATGCGTGGCCCCGAAAACACGTTGGCGATGATGGCGGGTAAAGGTCCGTACGGAAATCTTGAAATGGGCGGAATGTTCACAGTTGTTAAAGTTCGCGACGGACTAAAACCGGGTGATTACAGCGACCCAGGTTGGTACGCAAATCCAAAAGGAACCCAGGCGTGGCTCGCAAGCAAAGATCCCGACTTTAGCAACCCGGTACGCCGAAAAGTATGACTGCGGGTAATAATAATATGGTGAGGATCAGAACATGATCGAAATAATTTCAAATTGGCATCCGATTCTGGTTCATTTCACGTGGGTTTGTTAATGACATCAGTATTTCTGTTTGGCGCAAGTGTCGTGTTTCGAAACAAGTCCGTATGTGAGTAATTGATCGTAACCGCCCGCTGGAATTTATGGTTAGGCACGACGTTCGCGGTAATGATGGTGCTAGCCGGACTGCAAGCATACTATTTCGTCGCGCATGACGCGTCGGTGCAGAATGGCTGGTAAACAGGAACGTTTCCTTACGTGCCGGGCACCATACCGATTACGGTACCGGCGCTGGTGTCATGATCCGCTGCTAAGCCGTTCAAAAATCCACCAACACTTCGTTGCGAGGATCGGTAGACGTCTCCACCAATCCGGTTTCCCGTTCCCAGGTCACGACGTTCATGTTGCCGTAACGGCGCGACAGGACACGTGTGGTATGACCCATCGCTTCAAGTCTCGAAACCATTTCGGCATCCAGCGCGCCGGGCTCGTACTGGATCTGGTCTGGAACGAACTGGTGATGAAAACGCGGAACAGCAGCCATGCTTTTTGCATTACCACCGTCGACATAATCGAGAATCGCCAACACGACCATCGAGATGATCCGGCTACCTCCCGGCGTCCCCAGTACTGCAACGCCGCGATCACTTTCAACGAATGTCGGCGAGGATGATGACAAAGGCCGTTTGCCAGGCTGCACCATGTTAGCCCTGCCCTGCACCAGTCCGAATGTGTTCGGCTCACCCAACTTTGCTGTAAAGTCGTCCATCTCATCATTCAGCGTAATCCCGGTGCCCGGCGGAACAATTCCGCTACCAAAGCGCAAGTTAATGGTCTGCGTCGCCGCGACACGATTACCTGCGCTGTCGATAATCGAAAAATGCGAAGTATCGTTACCTTCGTGAAGCGGTACAACCGGTGGCAATATATAGCTTGGCGTAGCACGGTCAAGCCGGATAGTGGCGCGTAATCCCGCCGCGTATTGAGTGTGCATCAACATATCCAACGGCATGCTGACAAACCCGGGATCCCCCATGTACTCGTTGCGGTCGCGGTAGGCTCGCCGGAATGCTTCCACGATCACATGCCGGCGCGTAATGTCATCCAGTGTCGCCAGGTTATAGCCAGACAGAATATTCAAAACTTCAATGAGTATCACGCCACCCGATGATGGTGGTGCCGCGGTGACAATGGATAAACCATGAAATTTTCCGGTTGCCGGTACGCGTTCTTTGACCCGGTAACTTCTCAAATCTGCGAGTGTCCAGATACCACCGCGTTTGCGAATTTCGGCGACCATTTTCTCTGCCAGTGCGCCGCTATAAAATTCGCTCACTCCCTTGTCGGCTATCCGTTGCAACGAACGCGCCAACTCCGGCTGCCGAAAATACGCGCCCGCTTGCACCGGCTCGCCATTTACCAGGAATGGACAACCCGGTTCACAATGACGCTTCAGCCGCGCCTCATACGTGGCGATCATGCCTGCAAAGCGCCTGTCCATAGTAAAACCATCGCGCGCCAGCCGTATGGCCGGTTGC
Organism: Gammaproteobacteria bacterium; assembly: GCA_036443475.1. Classification (GTDB taxonomy): domain Bacteria; phylum Pseudomonadota; class Gammaproteobacteria; order Natronospirales; family JAZFYH01; genus JAZFYH01. Next base: position 4,718 of record JAZFYH010000259.1, read on the forward strand.
AAGCTTTCAGACAAGGATAGATTTCCGTATTTCTCGGCCATGTGCGCCAGCGCCGCCGGCGTGCCAGGAATGGCAGCAGCTAACGCGCCTTCGCGTACACGTGAACGGTCTACGTCGCCATTTTCGTTGAGGTACATATCAGCTGTTGCTGCTGCTGGCGCAGTTTCGCGGCCATCCACCATGATTTGCAAACCGTCTTTGGCACGATGCAGCAAATAAAACCCGCCACCACCTAAACCAGAACTGAACGGCTCAACCACGGTTAGTACTGCGGAAACTGCAACAGCCGCATCGAATGCATTGCCGCCTTGACTCAAAATCTCATAACCGGCCGCCGTTGCCAGCGGATGCGCACTGGCAATGCCCTGGCGCGGTTGTTCCTGGGCAGGAAAGACTTCGACTGGAATTGCTATTACTGCAACAGCAACCAGTAACAACAATTTTATGGCGACATGCTTAATCATTGTTACCGGTCAGAGACTTGTACTTGGCAAGCAGCTGTTCGTGCGTTTCCTTGTTATCGGGGTCCAACGGTATACAGTCAACCGGGCAAACCTGTTGGCACTGTGGCAAATCAAAATGCCCGATGCATTCCGTACACAAAGCCGGATCGATTTCATAGATTTCTTCGCCCTGGTAGATCGCATTATTCGGGCAAACTGGTTCGCAAACATCACAGTTGATGCATTCGTCCGTTATCTTGAGCGCCACGTAATTCTCGATTTCAATTTCAGAGCCGGGTCAACCATGAAAATTCGCTATTGTGTGTGCATTTAACTGAAACGTTTTTTTAACGCCGCTTCGACGTGCGGGTGAACGAACTTCGAAATATCCCCGCCTAGTGCGGCAATCTCCCGGACCAGACTGGAAGAAATAAACGTATACTGCTCTGCCGGTGTCAGGAATAGTGTTTCAACATTTGGGCCAAGATGTCGATTCATGGTCGCCATCTGGAACTCGAATTCAAAATCCGAAACGGCACGCAAACCGCGCAGGATCACACGAATATCATATTTGTTTGCAAAACTGACCGTCAGCCCATCAAACGGCTGCACTTGCACATTGTCGACCTCGGCGGTGACTTCGCGCGCCATACTCACTCGCTCTTCCAGTGAAAACGCTGGTGTCTTCCCCGGGCTCGCAGCGATCGCAATAATTACTTCGTCGAACAATTCAGACGCGCGGCGCACCAAGTCAAGATGCCCGTTGGTAATGGGATCAAATGATCCCGGGTAAAGTGCCTTGACCGTCATGCATGCGCTCCCTAAGCGTCGACTTCAGCCAGATGATACCCGACATTACCCGCCCGCTTGCTGCGTCGCATTGTCCAGCCATCGGGTAACGCCGGCGCCTGTCCCGCAGCCGACTCCAGGTAAATTTTGCTGCCCGCATGCAGCAAGGTGCTGTTCTCCAGTGCAGAAAGGACCGCTTGCAGCAGGCCAGACTGGTAGGGTGGATCAAGGAAGACGATATCGAACCGGCCCGGTGCTTGAGCCAGGTAGGTCAACGCATCCATGTGTATGGTGCTGCCTTTTGACACCGCCTCCACGCGCTCCAGGTTGGCCTTGATCGCATCAATACATCCCTGCTGCGAATCAACAAAGGTTGCCTGTGCAGCACCACGTGACAGCGCTTCGAACCCAAGTGCCCCACTGCCCGCAAAAAGATCCAAACAATTTGCCGCCTGCACATGCGGTTGCAGCCAATTAAAAAGCGTTTCGCGTACACGGTCAGGCGAGGGTCTGAGGCCGTCGATCGACGGAAACGCCAGCCGGCGACCACGCCAATCGCCACCGATAATTCGATACTTGTTCCGGTACTCCGACACTTTACCCACGCGGCCTGAAACCTTATCCGACAATTAGGATAAATTAGCAGAAAGGCTCCGATTACCCGAATTCCGGGGCGGACTTCACTCTCGAATCGTCAAAGCGTACCCTTACCGCTCCAAACTAGGAGGACCCGTTATGACCAAGCGTTTCTTGCATCTGTGGATGGTGCTGGCAGCCACAATGTTTATGAGTGCCTGCCATATTGATGACGATGAATCGGTAACCCCCTCGCCCAATCCGAACGATTCTTCTGAATTCAAAGCCTTCTACGCACCACTTGGTGGACTGGTTCCTTTTCCCAATGACCTGTTTATTGACCCGACGACCGGCAAGGTGGCTATCCCGGTTACAGATGACACCGATTTTGGTGACCCGAAAGTCGCCATGAACTCGCTGAACGGTTTCTCCACCATTGGCCCAACCACGGCACGGTTCTCCAGTGGTATCGACCCGACCACCTTGGTTGGTAACCAGACCGTGTTTTTCGTCAATGTGACTAACCCATTGGCGCCGGTTGTTCTGTTAGAAGGCGTGGATTACACCTTGGGCGTTTCGAGCGCGGACAGTGCGGTGCTCGAAATCAAACCCGTTACTGCGCTCAGCCCAGATTCACAATACGTGGTTATTGTTACCACGGGCGTGTCGAGTTCAAACGGCGATGCAGCGGCCAAGGATGACCAGTTCCAGACGATCGTTGATGCGATTGATAACGGTGAAACGCTGGATGACGTCGGTCTTGAATTGGTTAAAACTCTTGTGGTCGAACCGCTGCTTGCCGTTTCGGCAGCACTGGCCATTGTAAACGATGACATTGCCGTCATCTGGAGTTACACCACGCAATCGCTTGGTTCTTCGCTAAACGCTGTTGCCAGCAATGCCACGGCTCAGGCTTCCGCGATCGGTTTTGCCGGCATCACCACGGCTGCCGTTAACCCGGCGCTTTTCGGTATTGCAGACGTATACGTGGGCACCATTGATGTGCCTTATTTTCTGGATCCGAATAATCCGCTGACCGGTTTCTGGGAGCGGGCCAGCGGCAATCCAGCACAACTGGTTCTTCCTGTTACACAGGCGACGTTATCGATTCCCGTGATACTCACAGTGCCGAATACGGGATGTGGTGTGGCACCGTTCCCGGTTGCCATATTCCAGCACGGCATAACACGCGACCGTACAGACATGTTCGCGGTCGCTGAAGCGTTTGCAAATCCGGCTGGATTTTGTGGAGCCACCATTGCCATCGACATGCCATTGCATGGCATCACCGACAACACAAACCTGTTTTTCCAGGCCGGCAACGAACGCCACTTTGATCTAGACGCGGACGGTGATGGCGTGGTGGATAGTTCCGGCGCGAACTACATTAACCTGCCCAGCCTGTTGACCAGCCGTGACAATTTACGCCAGACAGCAGCGGATATTATTTCGTTAATCAATACCATTCCGACCATTGACTTTGATGGTGGCGGCGCGGATTTGGACGGCTCACGGATATTCTTTTCCGGGTTAAGCCTCGGCGCCATGAACGGCATGAATGCGCTGGCGTTCGACAGCACGCCATTCGCTGCCACCTTTGCCGCACCGGGTGGTGCAATCGGTGACCTGCTGGTGGATTCGGCCTCGTTCTCGCAACCTATTGTTGATGGTCTGGCCGCAGTCGGCATCGTGCAGGGCACGCAGTTGTTCAACGATTTTATTCGCGATGCGCAGACAGTAATCGATGATGGTGACCCGTTGAACACCATCGCCACCACAACGGGTAATGTCTCGTCGCACTTGATCGAGGTGGTCGGTGACCTGGTTATCCCAAACACGGCGACCGAAAAGTTGATTACCGTGGGTGGTTTCAGGGTGTTCACGGCAGCGAACCCAGGATTTAACCCTATTGGGCCAGGTGCGGGGGGTGCCGTGCGTTTTATCGCGGGTGAACATGGTTCTATTTTGGACCCGACAGTCAGCCTCGCAGCGACCACGGAAATGCAGACCCAAATGGCGACCTTGGCGGCTACCGCTGGTACATTGCTGTTGATTACTAACACAACCGTCATCGAGCCTTAACGTATAACAACATCCTGCGGCGAAGGTCGGGGGAACCTAAACTTGGGGCGGTTCTTGAACCGCCCCTTTTCTTTAGCCGGAATATCATGCGACCGAGTGTGTTTTGAAAAGTAACGCGAACAAAGCAAGCGGATTTTTTGGAAAGCTGCGGCAAAGATTGAACGGCGGTACCGCCTGGCTCGGACGGGATGTTCGGGAATTCCTGCCAGGCCGTGGCGTTAACGATGACGCACTGCTGGAAGAACTGGAAACTTGTCTGCTCACGGCTGATGTCGGTATCGAGGCCACTACCGAAATCGTTGAAACACTGCAGCGTCAAAGCCGCATTGAAAATACGCGTGACGGTCGCGATTTGCTGAACGTGCTTGAGAACATTTTGCTCAGCCTGCTTGCACCTCTGGAACAACCGCTGCGCGCTGAAACAACGGATGGGCCATTTGTCATTCTGATGGTAGGCGTTAACGGCAGTGGCAAGACCACCACGGCAGCAAAAATTGCCAAGCAATTTAAAGATCAAGGTAAACAAGTCATATTGGCCGCGGGTGATACGTTTAGGGCGGCCGCCATTGAGCAACTGGCTCATTGGGGTGAAACACACGGTATTCCCGTGATTGCACAAAAGCCGGGTGCCGATCCGGCCGCGGTTATGTTCGACGCCCATGCAGCAGCGAAGTCACGCCAGGCCGACATACTGGTTGCTGACACCGCAGGTCGTCTGCACAACCAAGACAACCTGATGAAAGAACTGAAAAAAATTCACCGCGTGCTGGGCAAATCCGACCCCGCCGCACCCCATGAAGTCTTGCTGGTTCTGGACGCTACTAATGGACAAAACGCGTTGTTGCAAGCCAAGCAGTTCAACGACGCCATAAACGTGACAGGGATTGCGCTTACTAAACTCGACGGTAGTGCCCGCGGCGGCATTCTTTTCTCCATCGCAAAACAGCTTGCACTGCCATTGCGCTATATTGGCATCGGCGAAGGCGTAGATGACCTTGGTGCTTTCAACGCCAGAGAATTTGTCACGGCTTTGTTGGAGCCTGCCACTTCGAATCCACAGGGGGAAAGCTTGTGATCCGTTTTGACCGTGTCAGCAAATCCTATCCAGGTGGCAATCAGGCGCTGACTGATCTCAGTTTCCAGGTCGAGCCTGGGGAAATGACATTTCTTACCGGGCATTCCGGCGCTGGCAAAAGCACTTTGTTGAAACTGATCGCGTTAATCGAGCGCCCAACGCGAGGTCAGGTGTTGGTAAACGGCCAGAACCTGAATGCAACACGTCGCTGGCGTATCCCGTACGTGCGTCGCCAGGTCGGCATGATTTTCCAGGACCACAAACTGCTGATGGACCGCACCGTGTTTGACAACATCGCCTTGCCGCTGGTGATCGCGGGATTGTCGCACCGTGACATTGCACGTCGAGTGCGTGCCGCGTTGGACCAAGTTGGGCTGTTGGACAAGGAAAAACATTACCCTGTAGTGCTTTCCGGGGGAGAACAACAGCGTGTTGGTATTGCGCGCGCCGTTGTCAACAAACCGCCGCTGGTCATTGCTGACGAACCCACCGGTAACCTTGACCCGGAACTTTCCATGGAAATCATGCGGCTGTTTGAACGCTTCAACCAGGTGGGCGTAACCGTACTGGTCGCAAGTCATGATCATGGCCTGATAGCGCAAATGAACAAGCGCGTAATCAGTTTGTGTAAGGGGCGCCAGGTATCTCCAAACCTGGTTACGGGTGGTGATCATGCAGCCGGGTAATGGATCACCACGCCAAGGTTCGCGTGAACTGTCTTCCGGTCCCATCGCGCGTCTGAAGAATTACGCTCTGCGCCATTTGCAAGTGTTTTTCTTCAGCCTGGGACGCTTTTACGAAGCGCCGCTTTCCAGCCTACTGACTGCGACGGTAATTGGAATTGCGCTGGCACTGCCGACGGGCTTGCATATCTTGATCGAGAACACTCGCTTGTTATCGGGCAGCTGGGAAGGTGCGGCGCGCATTTCGGTATTCCTCGAAACAGAGTTGACCGACGACAACATCTTGTTACTGGTGGAACAGATACAGTCCGATTTGGGTCCTGAAAAAGTGGATGTCATCACCGCTGAACAAGCCCTGCTTGAATTTCGTAACTTATCTGGTTTCGGTGCGGCACTGGATGCGCTGGAGGAAAATCCGTTGCCGCCAGTACTCGTGGTCCATCCTAACGCCGGCGCAACCCCTGAAGCCGTAGAAAGCTTGGTGCAAAACATAGACAAATACCCGGGTGTGGACATGGTGCAGATGGACGCTCAATGGCTGCAACGCCTGCATGCCATCCTTGCCCTGATCCAGCGCGGTACACTCGTTGCGGCGGCATTATTCTCCCTAGCCGTGATCATTATTGTCGGCAACACGATCCGTTTGGATATCCAAAACCGCCGCGAAGAAATCCTGGTGATCAAGCTGATCGGCGGAACCAATGCGTTTATTCGACGACCTTTTCTTTACCTCGGCTTCTGGTACGGACTCTCAGGAAGCATGATGGCGTGGTTGCTGGTGACAGTCACACTCTGGCTAATCGCCGGGCCAGTCAGCCGCCTGGCTGGGCTTTATGGCAGCGATTTCACGCTGGGCGGACTGGGTGGGCAAGCCCTGTTATTCGTTTTTGCCGCCGGTGCATTGTTGGGCCTGCTTGGAGCCTGGACCAGCGTAGCGCGGCATTTGAGCGAAATAGAACCCCACTGATACCCCTTTTGCAGGCCAATCCCAGCCTGCCCTTTGAACCTTTTGATGTCCTTAGCACTCTAATGCCAAGAGTGCTAAAATATGCTCTCCAAATAAGGAAACCACGCTTTCATGACGCAGGCATTGATCCAACCCAATCATGACATGATCCTGGCCGGCCCGGTAGGCAATATCGACGCCTATGTCCGTGCCGTGAACGGATTTCCGATGCTGGCCGCGGAAGAAGAGCAGGCTTTGGCAGTTCGCCTGCGCGAACAAGGCGATATCGATGCCGCCAAACAGCTTATCCTCTCGCACCTTCGCTTTGTGGTACACGTTGCCCGTGGATACTCAGGCTATGGTTTGCCACTTGCCGATCTGATTCAGGAAGGCAACGTCGGGTTGATGAAAGCCGTGAAACGTTTTGATCCCGAAGTCGGTGTTCGACTGGTTTCCTATGCCGTGCACTGGATTCGCGCCGAAATGCATGAATTCATTCTGCGAAACTGGCGCATTGTCAAAGTGGCGACCACCAAAGCGCAGCGCAAATTGTTCTTCAACTTGCGCAAATCAAAAAAGCGCCTTGGCTGGTTCAGCGCCGATGAAATAAAAACGGTTGCCGACGAACTTGGGGTCTCCGAAAAAGAAGTGCTCGAAATGGAGTCGCGCCTGTCAGGTAAGGACATCGGTTTCGACAAATCCAGTGATGACAGCGATGAAAATGTGTTTTCGCCAGCTGGTTATCTGCCTGACCCGAATGCTGACCCTGCTAGCATTGTCAGCAATTCAGACTGGGAAGCCAACAATGAACGTCGGTTGTATGCAGCCATTGCAGATCTTGACGAACGCAGCCGCAAAATACTTGAACGCCGCTGGCTTAGCGAGGACAAAGCAACCTTGCAGGATTTGGCATACGAATACGGAGTGTCGGCGGAGCGTATCCGCCAACTGGAGCAGAATGCCATGCGAAAACTGCGCGGCTTAATCATTGCCTAGCTGCATCAGCAAACAGTAATCAGAAAAACCCGGCGCAAGCCGGGTTTTTATTGCTAATTTGCCAGCAGTGGCAAGTAGTGATCAATCAGCAATAACAGGAAAATTCCTGTCAGGTAAGTAATCGAGAAACCGAAAGTTTTCAACGGCAAGTCCCCCTCTGGCTGGGCGTGCAATGCAACCGCGTAATAAAGAAACATAGCACCCAACAGCAGTGCACCGACCAGGTACAACAAACCGCTCATACCAATGAGGTAGGGAAAAATACTGACGATCACCAGCAAGATGGTATAGAAAATGATCTGTAATCCGGTAAATTCCACGCCGTGCGTCACCGGTAACATGGGAATGGCAACGCGCGCATAATCATCACGGCGGTGTATGGCCAGCGCCCAGAAATGTGGTGGTGTCCATACAAAAATGATTAGGAACAGCAACAACGGTTCAGCGCTCAGTTCACCCCGGATTGCAGCCCAGCCGAGAATCGGCGGTGCGGCGCCAGCCCCCCCGCCGATCACTATGTTCTGTGGCGTGGCCCGTTTGAGGAATACCGTATATACCAGTGCGTAACCAATTAACGTGGCAAATGTCAGTACTGCGGTTAACGGGTTAACCAGAAAATACAAAACCAGCATAGACACACTGCCCAGAAATATTGCGTAAACCAACACAGCCGGCCCGCTCAATTCGCCCCGTGGCAATGGTCGATGCTGTGTCCGCGTCATGGCTGCGTCGGCGCGGCGATCAATGAGATGATTGAGAGCAGCCGCTGATGCTGCCGCCAGCCAGATCCCCGCCAGACCAAAAACAAACCGGTCAACCGGCACCCCCGTGGGCACGGACAAAAGCATGCCTACCACGGCGGTAAAGGCAATCAACGACACCACACGTGGCTTGGTCAATTCAAGGTAACTGCGCCAAGAACCCAGCTTGCTCTCTTTTGTCACGACGATGATTCCGAACCGGCAAAAGCCAGGTAATTAACTGTGACGACAGACAATAACAGGAACGCCGCCATGCCGTTATGCGCTACAGCGGTTAGCATGGGAAAACCAAACTTGATTAACCCGATTCCCAATGACACCTGAAGAAGCAACAACACAGTCATGGCAAGCAGTGCGATTCGTTCCAAACCCCTGCTCTCCGGAAAACTTCTCACAAGTAGGAATCCGATCGTAAACAAGACGGCTATGGCGCCAAGGCGATGTACAAAATGAATGGCAACGCGCGCTGGCGTTTCCAGCACGCCGCCTTCGTAATTCACACCCAACCCACGCCAGAGAACGAATGCTTCCGAGTAATCTGCCTCAGGCCACAGTGACTGCTGGCAGGTTGGGAAATCCGGGCATGCGGTTGCCGCGTAGTTACTGCTTGTCCAGCCTCCGAGAATAATCTGGACTACCAGCACCATCAGAGCGACCAGCGCTGCCGGTTTGTGTTTTCGAAGATTTTCACCGGCGGACACAGCACAACGCCGCAGCCACAGTAGCCATAATAAAGCGACGATACTCATGCCTCCGATCAGGTGCAGCACAACTACGAGCGGTTTTAATAATAGTGTCACTGTCCACATACCAAGCAGAACCTGAAAAACGATCAGTACTGCAAGCAGGAGTGATAACCTGCGCGGCAGGCTGCCATGCCATCCTGATTTCCATACCCAAAGCACTAACACAAGAATAACCAGCCCCAGTGCACCCGCCAGGTAGCGGTGCATCATTTCTTTCCATGCTTTACTCGTTTCAAGCGGACGATCAGGATACGCGCGATTGGCATCAGCTATGCTGTTCGCCTGATCAGGCACAACCAGTTGACCGTAACAGCCCGGCCAATCGGGGCAGCCAAGACCTGCATCGGAAAGCCGCACATAAGCGCCCAGCATGATGACCGCCAGCGCCAAGACAAGCGCGAAAAGCACTAGTTGTGCATACCTTCTCTGGTCTGGTTCCATTATCCGATCTTGGAATACTTGAGCAAGCGACTTAAATCCTTGTACAAGCTGGCAGGGTTCAAAGGCGTGTTGTAGCGCAAAACCAAGAACCCGCGCGGATCGATTAAGAAAACTTCCAAATCTGCATTGCTTTGCAGCTGCTCGAAAAAAATTCGCTCAGCGTACAAATAAAGTGCGTCCTGATGCTGACTGGTGAGAATATCCGGTGATTGTTTAACACCACCTGCAAAAACTCGTATAACACGGTGGCTCTCCTTACCAAGCCGTATCCACACCTGACGCGTCTGGTACAACATGTTTTCACAATTCGCGTCACACGCATTGCGGCCAACCAGGAGAATGGTCCACTTTTCCGTGAACAATCCGTCAGCGGGTGGCAATGTGTCGGTATTGAGTAGGCCTGCGGTTGAAATACGCCTTGCTGGAGTGATCAATTCGCCCTGGTTTACTGTGTTGGCAGTGCTAATGTCCTTGAAATAGAAAAACCAGGCCCACGAAACCAGTAGTGGCCCAAAAAACATGGCCACCAAAACATAAATTATCCAGTTTGATCGCTTCGCTTTACTCATTTCGTTTCTTACGTTTTCTGCGATGCATGACTATTGTTACGACTACGACTACCAGTGCTAGTGAAAACCACTGCAGGGCATAGGCCAGATGTCGGTCGGGTCCAAATGTTACAACCTGCCAGTCACGTCCGTATCCGTCTGCCTGGTCCACATCCAATTTGATTACGAACGGAAACAATTCGCGACCGGCAATCACGGACAACTCTTCCATTGACGGAAAATGCACCAGCTGAGGGAACGAATCGTCCGCGTTTACCGCAATATCGCCGCCCATCTTCAAACCTACCTGCGGCAGAGTGTCTGTATATCCGCTTATCGTCCTCGCATTTTCATCAACACTTATGTCTGGCAGGTCATCACGACCGCTCGTGAACGGTAACCAGCCTCGATTTACAACAACGTTAACACCGCTAACCAGTTTGAATACCGTCAATACATGAAATCCGGCACGTCCTTTCTCAACCATATTGTCTAGCAGAAGCTGCCGCTCGGACTCGTAATAGCCGGTCAGTTGCACGCGCTGGAATCGCCCGGCTTCGCTCAGCGACACAACCTCGCCTGATAAGCCGGCCTCAAATTCTTTCATTAATTCTCTCTTCTGTTCAGCGCGGTCCAGTTGCCAGTTGCCGAGCAAAACGAACAACACCACGACTATCAGTGCAAGTGCGTACAGCATCCATGTGTGTTCAAATTTCGGTTTGTTGGTATTCATGAACCCGTGCTAACGTTCGCTTCCCGCAAATATCAGGACGCAATTTTAAATGAAAATCCTGGTGATCATTATCCTGATGGCTATTGTATTCAGTCTTGGTTCCGCCATCGTTTACCTAGTGCGCGATCAGGGCCGCACGACACGCACGGTTAAAGCACTTTCCATACGAATCGGGCTGTCAATCGCCTTGTTCCTGTTGTTGTTGCTGGCCTATGCAGCTGGCTTGATAGTACCGCACGGCCTGGCCCCCAATCCCTGATTGTGTGCTAAAAATCAAAAGGCGCTGCACTGTTGCAACGCCTCAGAAGTTTGCAATTCCTTTGAATCTGATTTTCTGAATGTATCAGAGCCAGTAAACGAATATGTAAAGCCCCAGCCAAACCACGTCTACGAAGTGCCAGTACCAGGCCACCGCTTCGAATGCAAAATGTCGTTCCGGTGTGAAGTGCCCGGCAACAGAACGCAGGAATATCACGAACAGCATGATGGCGCCCAGCGTCACATGCATACCGTGAAAACCCGTCAGCATGAAGAAAGTTGAACCGTAAATACCGGAACCAAGTGTCAGCCCCGTTTCCGTGTAGGCGTGAATGTATTCATAAGCCTGCAGCCCGACGAACAGGGAGCCCAGTGCAAAAGTCAGGAACAACCCGATGTTTAACAGTATGCGATTGCCAGCTTTCAACGCGTGGTGTGCAATGGTGACCGTCACTCCCGAGCTCAAAAGTATCGCCGTATTTAATGCTGGCAGCCCCAGGGGTGCCATGGGTTCGAAATCACCGCCGACGTTCGCTGGTCCGTTGGTCGGCCACTCGGCCTCGTAACCATTCCAAAGCAGCAGGTTAGTAAAGAAACTGTTGCTTTCGCCGCCTAGCCAGGGAATTGCATACTGTCGCGCATAAAACAATGCGCCGAAAAAAGCCCCGAAGAAACATACTTCCGAAAAAATGAACCAGGCCATACCCCAACGGAATGACCGATCAACCTGCATGTTGTACATACCCTGCTGGCTTTCCCTTATTACCAGTCCGAACCAGCCAAACAGCATGAAGATAATGACCGCGATGCCGGTATAAAACATTGGTGACCCGTACGCGTGACCGTTCAGCATCGACGACGCGCCAAACATCGTCAGGAAAAATCCCACGGATCCTACGATCGGCCAGTGACTTGGATGAGGTACGTAATACACGGCGCTTGCATGACTCATGTCGGTTTCCTCAAAGTTTTACCAATCAATTTGCTGCGACCTGGTTGTCAATTCGGAAAAACGTGTACGCCAGGGTAATGTTGTCAATATTTTCCGGCAGATCAGGATCAATAATGAACCGGACCGGCATGATGCGTGTCTCGTTGCCCGCGAATGCCTGCTGGGTAAAACAGAAACATTCGGTTTTCTGGAAATAGCGCGTGGCCTGTCCCGGTGCAACGCTGGGGACTGCCTGGCCGATCACGTTCGACCCTGACAAGTTGCGCGCTATGAATTCCGCGTCGTAAAGCTTGCCCGGGTGTACTTCGATTCGTCGCTTGACGGGCTCGAACGCCCACGGTGCGTCAGCGTTGACACTGGTCATGAATTCCACGGTTACGGTTCTATCAACATCCGGGGCTTCACGCACATCGGCTATGGCGCCCTTGGTGAATCTGCCGTTCAGACCGGTAAGATCACAAATGACATCGTACAGCGGCACCATCAAAAAACCGAAAGCAAACATTGCCGCAGCCATTCCCACCAGGTGAATGGTCAGCTTGTTGTTCTCGGTTTTGATTTTGCCTTCCGTCATTGATCAACCCGGCAATGTGAAAAATGCGGCGGTAAACATCACAAGTGCAAACAGCCCAAGCACGATTGCCGTGCGTACGGCACGTTGCCGCCTGTTATCACTACCTGAACTCATGAATGCACCGCGTGATCGTCTTCGGCAATTTCTGGTGGCGTCTCCCAGGTATGATACGGTGGTGGTGAGGGCAAGCGGAACTCCAGACCGTGGTGACCTTCCCAGACCTCGGCCGTGACCCTGCCAGTACCGCCCTTGATGCAATCAATAATCACGTAGACAAAGATCAACTGTGAGGCGCCAAACAGGAACCCGCCAATGCTGGAAATCATGTTGAAATCGGTGAATTGCACCGCGTAATCAGGAATTCGTCGTGGCATACCCGCCAGGCCAAGAAAATGCTGCGGGAAGAACAATACGTTGACCCAGATTGCCGACATCCAGAAATGAAACTTGCCCAGTTTCTCGTTGTACATGTTGCCGGTCCATTTCGGCATCCAGTAATAGGCCGCGCCCAATATACCGAACACCGCGCCGGGCACCAGCACGTAGTGGAAATGCGCCACGATGAAATAGGTATCGTGATACTGGTAGTCAACCGGAGTGATGGCCATCATCAGGCCCGAGAACCCACCAATGGTAAACAGGAACACGAATGCCAACGCAAACAGCATGGGTGTTTCAAACGTCATGCTGCTCCTCCACATGGTCGACAGCCAATTGAACACCTTCACTGCCGTGGGAACGGCAATCAGCATGGTGGTAAACATGAAGAAAATGTTGCCGACGAACGGCATGCCCACGGTAAACATGTGGTGCGCCCAGACAACCATGGAAAGAAACGCAATTGCCGCAATCGCGTAGACCATGGCTTCGTACCAAACAGGCGCTTGCGGGCAAACGTCGGAATAATCTCGGACACCACGCCAAAGCCAGGCAGAATCATAATGTAGACCTCGGGATGCCCGAAAAACCAGAAAATATGCTGGAACATAACTGGGTCGCCGCCACCCGATGCGGTGAAGAAGCTGGTACCGAAGAATTTGTCCGTCAACAACATCGTGACCGCGCCAGCAAATACGGGCATGGCGAGCAACAGCAGGTAGGCTGTGATCAGCCATGACCAGACGAATACCGGCATTTTCAGCAGGGGCATGCTAGGCGCACGCATATTGAGAATGGTGGCAATAATGTTGATCGCGCCCATGATGGACGAAATACCTAACAGGTGAATGGCGAAGATCGCAA
>JAZFYH010000260.1:0-4459 GCA_036443475.1 Gammaproteobacteria bacterium
TATCATTACGCACCCAAACCGTGGGCTATCTACTTTGGGGCGAAATTTCATCAAGTTGGTGCGACAACAATGAAAATGCGTACGCTTATCTGCGCAAGCATGGCATTCATAGGTTTGCTATTTATATCCATCGCACCCGTTCAGGCAGAGGATGTCAATGCAAAGGGTAAGTTTGAAGTAAAAACCGATGATGGTGATTTCAGCTTCAAATTCGGCGGTCAGCTCCAAGTAGACATCGCTTTATATGACGAAGACATGACGCAACTCAACAATGGTACTGAGTTCCGCCGGGCGCGTCTTTTTGCATCCGGTAAAATGTTCAAGAATTGGGAATATAAAGCTCAGTACGACTTCGCCGGAAACGAAGTCACACTTAAGGATGCGTACATTCGTTACGCGGGTCTTGAAAACGGCAAAATTATTATAGGTCAATTCAAGCAGCCGTTTTCGTTAGAGAATTTGACCAGCTCCAAATACATCACCTTCATGGAACGAGCCTCACCAAATGCTTTAGCAACAGGCCGTCGTATCGGCGCTGGTTACAATCGCGGTCTAGGAGCTAACGGTACGTTAGCATTCAGCGTGTATGGCCAGGAAGCCGATGCGGGAGATGCCGGTGACGAAGGTTTCGGTGCCAGTGCACGTGTAACGTTTGCTCCTGTGAAGTCCGACGACAGGCTCCTGCATGTCGGTTTTGCCGTGGCCCAGGAAAAACCGGAAGACGGTTTGAATGATACATTCCGCTTCCGCTCACGCCCTGAAAGTCACGTGACCGACACGCGCCTGGTGGATACCGGTGCGCTGGCCAATTCAGAAAAACTCACTAAATACGGCGTAGAGTTTGCTTGGGTCAGAGGCCGGTTTTCTCTGCAGTCGGAATACATCGCGGCTGACGTATCGCGTAAGACTGGGTTCCAGGATGTGGATTTCGACAGCTTCTACATTTACGGCAGCTTCTTCATAAACGGCGACAGTCGCGCCAAGGCTTATAAAGACGGTTCATTTGGTCGCGTGAAGCCAAACAGTGGTAGCGCGTGGGAAATCGCCCTGCGCTACAGCACGATTGACCTGAACGACATTAATTCCGTGGTCTCACCGGCACCGGGCGCCCCGATTCTTACAGGTGTGTTTGGTGGCAAGCAGAATACCGTGACACTGGGTGTGAATTATTATGCCAATAACAACATCCGCTTCATGATGAATTATATTGCGGTAGACGCCGAGCAGACGGATCCGCTGACAGGTCTTAAGTTCGACGACAGCCCAAATGTTCTGCAATTTCGGGCGCAGATTGATTTTTGATCGAGGTCAAATCCATTAACCTGGCTGAGTCCGGAGTAGCTCTGCCCGTGGCGGGACTTTTTTTGCCAGTCACCCTGAACGGTTATCGATCTAACCCTCAGAAAAGTAAGGATATTATCCTGTAGCCAACCTTTCCTTTATCACGAGTGAGCCGTTGATCCGCGATTTGTTGTTGCAACTATAGAGACCGTTACGGATTTCGAATGCACTGGTGGCCACGCAAAGAACATTGGTGAAGACATCGTTTATCTTGTGCATGGAATAATGTGCGTCTTATCTCCATCAATTATATGGAGCGGGAGTAGCTGGAATGGAAGTTCCGAGATTCTACTGCTATACAGTTCACACTGAACCTTGGTAGCGCTGCATAGTCTCAGACCATGCTAGCATTTGGCGCTGACAGGAGAGGGAGATTTCCATGCAGAGGTATCTGATACCGAGAATCGTAAACCTTGCAGGTGTAACAGCCATCGCGGGTTTAATGGGATTCGGGTTATATCTGCAGCTTTTTCAGGAATTGTATCCCTGCAACCTCTGTATTTTCCAGCGCATTGCCTTCATTGCACTTGCTGCAACCTTTCTCGTGGCAGGAATTCACAATCCCGAGCGGGTCGGCGGTCGTATTTACGCGGCGTTTGTTGCCCTGTTTGCGATTGCCGGCATTGTGGTGGCCGGTCGACATGTCTGGTTACAGCATTTACCGCCTGACCAGGTTCCCGCTTGTGGTCCAAGCCTTGATTACATGCTGGAAGTGTTTCCACTTTCTGAAACCATACAAATGGTATTCGAAGGTTCAGGCGATTGCGCCAACGTATCCTGGTCATTCTTAGGATTATCAATCCCAGCTTGGGCATTAGTTTGGTTTATTGGCCTGGGAATTGTTGGAACTTGGGTAAATTTGCGCGGTAAACTTCAATCTACTTAATTGCAAACCAGTTTCCGGGCAATTTCGCGGTACAACACACTGAGTGACTCCAGGTCAGCGACAGCGACCTGTTCATCAATCTTGTGGATGGTTGCGTTAACTGGGCCGAGTTCAATGACTTCTGCCCCGGTTGGTGCAATAAAGCGGCCATCCGAGGTTCCACCTCCCGTCGTGCAGGCTGTCTCAATGCCAAGCGTTTCCTTGATCGTGGTTAGTACCGCGTCGCGCAGTGTTCCAGGCTGAGAAAGAAAAGGTTTCCCAGAATCTCGCCATTCAAGTTGATAATCCAGTTGATGCTTGTTTAATACGTCGGTGACCCGCGCTTGCAAGGACTGCATGCTCGATGCCGGGCTGTACCGAAAATTAAAACGCACTAGTGCGGTTCCCGGAATGACATTGTCGGCGCCGGTTCCGGATGCAATGTTCGATATCTGAAACGTGGTATGAGGAAACTCGTCGGTGCCGGAATCCCATGTCATTTCACAGAGTTCAGCAAGTGCGGGCGATACTGCATGAATCGGGTTGCTCGCATTTTCCGGGTATGCGACGTGCCCCTGTTTGCCGTTCACAAGCAATTCACCGTTGAGTGATCCACGTCGGCCTGTTCGAACGGTGTCACCCAGTTGTTTCGCGCTGGAGGGCTCTCCAACAACACACCACTTAATCTCCACACCGCGTGATTGCAATTCCGCAACAACTTTTCGGGTGCCGTCAATTGCCGGCCCTTCTTCATCGCTGGTAAGTAACAAACCGATTCGCCCGGTAGTTGATACCGGTGACTCGGCAAACAGGCTTTCCATTGCCGTAACCATAGCGGCTAACGACCCTTTCATGTCCGCGCTACCGCGGCCGTGCAGCATTCCGTCAATGACTTCGGGGATAAAAGGCGCAGATCGCCACTCGCTTTCCGGGCCGGGCGGTACGACATCTGTATGGCCGGCAAATACCAGCAGTGGCCCAGCGTCACCAATCGTTGCCCAAAGATTGGTGACGTTGCCGAACTTCATAGTTTCTGTCTTGAATCCCAGGGTGGACAAGCGATTTGCAAGGACTGCCTGGCAACCGGCGTCATCCGGTGTCATGGATTCAAATGAAATAAGCTGGCAAGCGAGGTCCAGGGTGGGGGACATGTTCGCGGATTCAGGCATCAGTAAATATTGCGTAAAAGTTCGTTAATTGCCGTTTTAGCGCGGGTGGCCGCATCAACACGTTTCACGATGATCGCGCAGGCAAGATTATAGCGACCGTCGTCGGATGGAAGGCTGCCTGGTACAACGACCGAACCAGCCGGAACACGGCCTTGAAGAATTTCGTCACGTTCGCGATCGTAGATTCTCGTGCTTTGACCTATGAAAACACCCATTGATATGACGGCGCCTTCCTCAACAATCACACCCTCTACAATCTCTGAGCGTGCGCCGATGAAACAGTCATCTTCGATAATGGTCGGGTTGGCCTGCAGGGGTTCCAATACACCTCCAATTCCCACGCCACCGGAAATGTGCACGTTATTGCCAATCTGCGCGCAGGATCCTACTGTCGCCCAGGTGTCCACCATGCAACCGTTGCCCACGTAAGCACCTATATTGACGTAGCTCGGCATGAGTACAGTGTTGCTACCAATATACGCACCCTTGCGCACGATTGCTGTTGGTACTATCCGTGTGCCATCGCGGTGAAAGTCGTCTACGTCGTGCTCGTTGTATTTAAGAGGAATCTTGTCAAAGTAGCGCGTAAACGAATCTTCGATTACTACGTTGTCGTGGATTCGGAAATACAATAGCACCGCCATTTTAGCCCACTGGTTTACACGCCAGTTCGACTCTGTTTTCTCTGCAATGCGCAATTGTCCTCGATCCAGCATGCCGATGGTTTCATCAATTGCTTCGCGTAAAATGGGCTTGACATCTTGCGGTGTGATATCAGCGCGATGTTCAAACGACGATTCGATAATATCTTTGAGTTCGTTCACAAGGTTCCCCGTTCAAAGACCGCACCAGAATTCCCGAACTCGTTGCATGGCATCTCGGCACTCGTCCACTTCTGCCACCAAAGAAATTCGCAAACGGTTTTTACCAGGGTTTCCCTGCGCTGTTTCACGTGCAAGATAGCTTCCAGGCAACGCGGTGACATTCTGTTGTGCGTACAATTCACGTGCAAATGTTTCGTCATCTATAGGCGTGGTCAGCCACAGGTAAAAAGCAGCGGGTGGGATTTCAATATCCACGGTTC
>JAZFYH010000261.1:0-12956 GCA_036443475.1 Gammaproteobacteria bacterium
CATGGCCATGGCATTCCAGCGAATAAACGCCTCGATACGTTTCTCAGTACTGCGATCTCCTGGGTAACGTGGTTCCTGGTGAGGTGGAATAGTGTTCAGGTAAGCCGTGTTGGCACTGAATGGCAGATAAATGCCATGGCGACGGGTCTCATCAATCAGTTTTTGCAACAGGTAATGGGCCCGGTCACTACCGTGCGCTTCCAGCACACCGTCCAGTGCTTCCAGCCACTCACGGGTTTCCTGCGGATCAATATCCTGCTGCGTGTTGCCGGCGTCAGAACCCGTAGAGCCCTTTTCGGTCATGCCATTTTCCTTCGTTCGTCACTGTCCACTGCGGGGCCAACTCGGACCTGCCTTGATGCAAGATTGGCGCGGCTGAGACGTGCAGGAAGGGCCTTTGCCCTTTTGAAAGACTTTGAACCCCGATATGATCGGGGTTCAAAGGAAACCCGTCAAGGTGGACAAACATGCTCGAGGCGTTACCCAAGCACCCGAAAATAGAGATCAATCAACGCCTAAGCGAAGCCAACAAAGACCAGATCCAAGCTCTTGATGCTCTGCTTGTGTTTCTGCCAGCCAGTGCTCGTGACGGCGCCTGGCCTGGCTTTCCGCACGCGGAGCCACTCAGTGAACGATTCCGTCGCCGTACGACCGGGGCACAACTGTTCTTCGCGGAAACACCGGATGGTCGTGGGTGTCCGATTGCGCTGGGTATAGTCGGTGACAACGATGGCGCATTCGAATATTTAACGCTGGCGCGCAAATTGCTCGCCGGACTACACACGTACACACCGACATCCATTGGCGTACTCATGCCAGGCCTTTCAGGCCATGCGCGTGAACTCGCGTCGGACGCAGCGGTCGCTGCGACAATCGCAGCGAGTTTCTCCATGCCGGAGCTAAAAAAAGAATCTCCGGACAAATTACAAATCCAAAAACTGGAAATATTTGGATTGCACAAACGTCAGGATTTCTCTGCAACACTCGCCGCCGCCGAAGGAACCAACTTGGCACGCTGGCTTACTGGTTTACCCGGCAATTACCTGACGCCTGGCATCTACCGCGACAAAATCAATACGCTGGCAAAGGAATACGGCTGGACAGTAACAGTTTATGATGAAAAAAAATTAAAGGCGCGTAATGCCGGTGCGTTTCTTGCGGTGACGCAAGCCAGCGAGGATCGCGATGCAGCTATCGTACATTTGCGCTACGAACCAAAGTCCGCAAAACACAAACTGGCATTAGTTGGTAAGGGCTTGTGTTTTGATACTGGCGGTTCAAATCTGAAATCTGCTAAAAGCATGTATGGTATGCACGGTGACATGCAAGGTAGTGCGGTCGCACTGGGCACACTAGTCGCACTAACCAGACTTGAATCGGATGCGCAGATTGATTGTTGGATGGCGTTGGCCCAGAACCACACGGGTCCCCGTGCATACAAACCGAATGATGTCGTTACTGCCAGCAACGGTGTCACCATTGAAGTCGTGCACACCGACGCGGAAGGTCGCATGGCGCTGGCTGATACACTTGTTTTAGCCTGCGAAAACAAACCTGATGTATTGATCGACTACGCAACACTAACCGGTGCCTGCGTAAACGCGTTGGGTAATTCGTACAGCGGTGCGTTTGTGAATCGGCCAGAGCTCATTTCCGCCGTTATTGATGCAGGCAACCAAAGTGGTGAACGTGTCTGGCCGTTTCCAACTACAACCGACTTTGACGAAGCACTTGAAAGCGAGGTCGCCGATATAAAGCAATGCGTTATCGAGGGTACGCGCGATCATATTCTCGCGGCGCGGTTCCTTTCCCGCTTCGTGGATCCTGCGGTTGCATGGACCCACGTTGATCTCTCGGCCTCCGACTGCAAAAACGGACTCGCTCATGTGCCTACAGAAATCACCGGCTTCGGTGTTCGGTTTTCCCTGAACCTGCTGGCTGATAAACGGTTAAAATAGCTCCCATGGACAGCCTGACGATTACCCGGCCTGACGATTGGCACCTGCACTTGCGCGACGACGCCGAGATGGCTGATGTGGTCGGCTACACCGGTGCGCAATTTTCCCGCGCCATGGTCATGCCCAACCTCGCGCCGCCGGTGACGACCACGCAATCAGCACTGGCTTACCGTAAACGCATTATTGATGCCTTGCCTGAGGGTGCTGATTTCCAGCCGTTAATGACACTGTACCTGACCGATAACACGCCACCCGAGGAAATTGTCGCGGCAAAGAATTCAGGTCAAGTGTATGGCATCAAGTTGTACCCCGCCGGTGTAACGACAAATTCCGATGCGGGTGTCACTGACCTGGACCGCTGCACGGAAACGCTGGAAAAAATGGCTGAAACCGGCTTGCCATTGCAGGTGCACGGTGAAGTCACCGATCCGGATATCGACATCTTTGACCGCGAAGCGGTATTTATTGATCGCGTTCTGGCGCCTCTACACGAAAAACTGCCTGCACTGAAAATTATCTTTGAACATGTAACCACGACCAGGGCAGTCGAATTCGTGAATAACGCATCGCAAAATATTGCCGCCACAATCACACCACAGCACCTCTTATATAACCGCAACGCACTGTTCAATGGCGGCTTGCGCCCGCATTATTACTGCCTGCCGATTTTGAAATTGGAATCCGATCGCCAAACACTTGTCCGGGCAGCCACCAGTGGTGCATCGAAATATTTCCTTGGTACCGACAGCGCACCGCACTCGCGCCTGGTAAAAGAAAAGTCTTGTGGTTGCGCCGGAATATTCAGCGCACCTGCGGCGTTAGAAATGTACGCCGAAGCCTTCGACCGAGCGGGCAAGCTAGACAAGCTCGAGTATTTTGCCAGCCATGCCGGCCCCGACTTTTATGACCTGCCGAGAAATACTGGAACAATCACCTTGTATCGAAACGCACAGACGTTAGCCGAAGACCTGCCTTTCGGTGATCAACGTATTGTTCCGTTCCGTGCCGGTGAAACACTGAACTGGTCAACCTGATGGCTGGCGACACCGGGTTCACTGAAAGCAATCGGCTTATTGCGCAACGCTTCAGGGGATTCCTACCAGTAGTTATTGATGTGGAAACCGGTGGGTTCAATGCGGCAACCGATGCGCTACTTGAAATTGCCGCGGTTATTTTGCGCATGGATGATGATGGCAAAATGTATCGAGCTGAAACACATTCCTACCATATTGAACCGTTTGATGGCGCCAACATCGAAGAGGCGGCTCTTGAAATTACCGGAATAAAACCCGATCACCCTTTGCGCCCCAGTCTGCCGGAACGTGAAGCACTACGCCGGCTGTTTAGACCGGTCAGGGCAGAAATCAAGAACACGAATTGCAGTCGCGCCATTCTTGTTGGCCATAACGCTTTCTTCGATTTGAATTTTCTTAATGCAGCCATCGCTCGAACCGGGATCAAGCGCAACCCGTTTCATCCTTTCAGCAATTTTGATACGGTGACGCTTGGAGGTGTTGCGTTGGGGCAGACTGTGCTGGCACGAGTCGTAGATGCAGCAGGGATCCGTTTTGAATCAGATTCGGCCCACTCAGCATACTATGACGCGGAAGTGACAGCAGACCTGTTCTGTTACCTTGTCAACAGTCTTGATAACATTTATCGACAACTAACGCGCGAAAAGTTTTGAGTACGGGAAAAGAAAAAGGCACGCAAAAAATTTACGTGCCTGCGATAATTTGACGTTCAACTTATTCCGAAAGCAGCTTTTTCAACTCACCACTGTGATACATCTCGATGGCGATATCGCTGCCTCCGACGAATTCGCCCTTGATGTAAAGCTGAGGAATCGTCGGCCAGTTTGAATACTGCTTTATGGCCTCGCGAATTTCAGGCTCCTCGAGTACGTTGACGTGTGCAAATTCGGCACCACAGTCACGCAAGGCAGCGACCGTTTGAGCGGAAAATCCACATTGTGGAAAATCAGGCGTACCTTTCATGTACAGCAAAACGTTGTTGCTGGTGACTTGATTCTTTATACGTTCCAATATGTCCATTGGATTACCTCTACAAATACTAGAATTCGAATTATGGCTCGATGACGAGCTCATTAATTACTTTGACAACACCACTTGTCCGTGTGGCCACCTGCTCTGCCCGTACCCTTGCAGTATCGCCATTCACAACTCCGCGCAAGGTGACGGTGCCTGCATTTGCTGACACGGAAAAATCAAACGCTGTCGTTATCGGATCACGCAGCAGTGCTGTTTTCACGTGACTGGTAAGGCGTGCGTCGTCCGCAGTGCGGGAGTCGCCCTCCCGAGTACTCTGCGTCGCGGCACCGGTAACCAGGGCGGTTGCACATCCTGCTAAGGCAAACATGCCAAGCGCAAGCAAAAAAGTTTTAAGCAACATGTGGCGTTCCATGGCGGATACTAAGTTGATTACTATACCATGCCACTACTTTTGCGAGTTCCCCCAACCCCCTCCGCCAGGCGTTTTAATGGTCAGTCGATCACCACATTTTACCTTAACGGTCGTTTTGCCGGGCAACATCGTTTCATTAAGGCGGTTTTCTCCACATGACGCCGGCTTGCCACCGGCGAGCCCCCACGGGGAACGCCTGCGTCTTTCTGTCAGCAACGTCACTGATGTGTCAGCAAGAAACTCGTATTCACGCAACAGACCGGCGCCACCTTTATGCATACCATCGCCGCCGGATTCCCGGCGTAATTGGTAACGGAGAATGCGCAATGGATAGGACATTTCAACACGTTCTACCGGTGTATTAAGTGTATTGGTCATGTGCGACTGGACGCCGGACAAGCCGTTTCCGGCGGCGTGGGCACCCGTGCCACCACCAATCGTTTCGTAATAATCCCACAGCTTGTCCGCTGTCCCACCACCCATGGCGACATTATTCATGGTTCCCTGGCTGGCTGCCGGAATAATTGTCGGCAACGCCTTGGCCAACGCACCAAGTACCGCATCAACAATGCGACTCGACGTTTCCACATTTCCCGCAGCAATCGCCGCCGGGTATTGAGCGTTTACCAGACAAGTTTGCGGTGCACGAAGTTGGATGTTTCGAAAGCTGCCGGCTGCAGGTGGCGTATCTTCCGGCATCAGACAACGAAATACGTAGTAAACCGCAGCGGCGGTAACAGCAAGCGGGCAATTAATATTGCCTTCTGTTTGGTTCGCGGTACCGTTGAAATCGACACACACGTTGCCATCGCTGACACGCAGCGTTACGCAAATTGCCAGATCGTGGTTGCCATAGCCATCGTCGTCAAGAAAATCAGTATATTCGTAACATCCGTCAGGGATGTGACGCAAAGCTGCGTGAGCCAGGCGTTCCGCGTAGTCGTTCAGCGCCACGAGTCGATCGGTCAATTCGTTATCTGTGTAACCCAGTAGTGCAAGGCGTTTTGCTCCCGCCCGATTTGCGCTGATTTGCGCAGCAAGGTCGCCCATGAACGTCTCCGGTGAACGCACCTTGATTACAATACCGGCCATGACGTCGTTGATCGTTTTGCCGCGATCAAGAATTTTTTGCGGATCGATTAATACGCCTTCTTCTTCAAGCCGGGATGAAACCGGCATCGAACCGGGTGACTCGCTGCCGATATCGGCGTGGTGTGCGCGGTTGACAACAAACGCTGCGAGTTTTTCTTCCAGGAACACCGGCATTAACAAGGTAATGTCGGGTAAGTGCGTACCCCCCAGAAATGGATTGTTTAGAATTACCATATCACCAGGGTGCCAATTGAAACGGGAAACAATATTGCGTGTGGCAAACGCCATGCTGCCGAGGTGTACGGGAATATGCGCAGCCTGCGCACACAGTTCTCCGCGTGTATCGAATAGGGCACACGAATAATCCAGGCGATCCCGGATGTTTGGTGACAATGCCGTGCGTTTCAGCACAGCACCCATTTCGTCACACACGGCGTTTACGCGACTGGAAAACAAGCTTAAATCTATGGCGTCCACAACACTTGCACCTGATTACTTTTCACCGCAAGACAAATCAGTGACTTACCCGACGTTGCAGCGATTTTCCTGTATAAATTGTAAAATCCGGTTCGATGTCCTAGCATTCTGCGCATTATCGGGGGCGGCGTCCGGTTTCGTCTACCCACCAGTCAGCTGTCGAGGGGAAAATTATGAATCCACTAAAAACCATTAAAGGTACCATTTTAAGCGGCGTGGTGGTTGCGGTCATCGTTGCCTATGCCGTCAAGATGGGCTTCACCTTTAACGTTTTCACGTTTACTCGCTGGATACACATACTTGCCGGTATCACGTGGATTGGGTTGCTGTACTACTTCAATTTCATCCAGATACCAGCCGTGGCCGATGCGACAGCCGATACTGGCGGCCCGGGTGCTGCCGCCATCAGCAAGTACGTGGCCCCCAGGGCCCTACTCTGGTTTCGCTGGTCGGCTTTATTAACATGGCTGTCCGGTGCCGCTTACCTGCAAATTGCAGGAAACTTGCATGGTGCATTCACGCTGGGCTTGATGAGTGAAGGCGGCAACTTGTACCAGATGATTATCGGACTCGGCGCATGGATGGGCACCATCATGTTATTCAATGTGTGGGTGTTAATCTGGCCTAATCAGAAGAAATTACTGGGAATCGTAGAAGCAAGCGACGAAGAAAAGGCGCGCGGCAAGAAGATTGCCTTTCTGGCGTCACGGACCAACACCATGCTGTCGATTCCCATGCTACTGTGCATGGCGTCTGCACTGCACGGCCTGCCGTTCTGATTACCACAATCTTCTACCAAACAAAGCCCGGCCTGCGCTGGGCTTTTTTCGCGCAAAACGCCTTTAGTTGCGCGACAATAGGAACATTCTTTCGTTAACAGATTGCGCATGCCCATTCAATTACCCCAAGATTTAGTCAACCACGTACGCCATGCATTAAAGGAAGATGTCGGCAGCGGCGATCTTACCGCGACTCTGGTGCCTGTCGATGCCACCTGCAAGGCAAACTTGTTGGTACGCGAGCCGGCCGTGCTGTGCGGAGTGGCGTGGTTCGACGAAACCTTCAGGCAATTGGATAAGCGCATCAATGTCAGCTGGCAGGCCGCGGATGGTGACGAGGTCAACATCGATCAGGTGTTGTGCACAGTTGATGGTCCATCGCGCGGTATTTTGACTGGCGAGCGTACGGCGTTAAATTTTCTACAAACGTTATCCGGGACAGCAACCGTTACGCGCCAGTATGCCAAGGCTATACAAAATACTGACTGCCGTGTGCTCGACACGAGAAAGACCCTGCCGGGATTACGTACGGCCCAGAAATACGCAACCGCCTGTGGTGGAGCGGACAATCACCGCATGGGACTGTATGACGCAGTACTGATCAAGGAAAACCACATCCGTGCAGCGGGCTCAATTGCGGCCGCAATAAAACAAGTACAGCGCGATTTGCCCGCAAATATTCGGATTGAAATCGAAGTCGAAAGCATAGTGGAACTTAAGCAGGCACTTGCGGCTGGCGCGGAATTCCTGTTGCTTGATAATTTTTCCCTGGAAGAATTGAGCCAGGCCGCCACGCTTGCGGGAACGACAGCTAAACTGGAAGCTTCTGGGAATATCGAGTTGGATAGGCTACGTGATGTTGCGGAAACCGGTGTACATTTCATTTCTATAGGCGCGCTGACCAAGCACGTTCGGGCAATTGATCTTTCATTGCTATTTCAGTAGCTTGCAATCTCCAAGTTCTTGATACTGCGGGAAAAACGGTAATCATGGTATTCTCATTTTTAGTATCAGGCTATTGCTTGATTTCCCACCAGGTTACGCCAGCGACCGGGGCTAAGCACGCCAGCGCACCATTAATTTGATTGGCTGGCATTGGGAAACTCGAGTGATTTCAAGGAGATCGTAATGTCGGCAGTGTTCCCGGTTTTTATGTTGCTTGCCCTGACAACACTGCTTGCCTACCTGCGCGCAAACCTCATAATCTGGACGGGTGTGTTCGCCGTGGCGTTCCTAACCTGGGGTTGGCTGTTCGGTACACCGCTGCTGGCCTGGCTGATTTTTCTACCGGTTGCGATTGTTCTCAATATGAAACTCTTGCGCCGACTGTTAGTCAGTCGACGGCTGCTGAACTGGTTTCGTAAAGTGTTACCACCTATGTCTGACACCGAGCAGGAAGCGCTTGAGGCGGGCACCGTTTGGTGGGACGCCGATCTGTTCAGTGGCCGACCGGACTGGAAGAAACTGCTGGCAATACCGGCTCCTTCACTGAGCGAAGAAGAGCAGGCGTTTATTGACGGTCCGGTCGAAGAACTTTGCGGCATGCTGGACGACTGGGAAATCACCCACGAACGTAACGACTTGCCGCCCGAAGTCTGGGAATTCATCAAGAAGAACAAGTTCTTCGGCATGATTATTCCGAAAGAGTACGGTGGTCGGGAATTTTCGGCGCTGGCCAACTCAACCGTAGTGATGAAAATTGCCACGCGTAGCATGTCCGCGGGCGTAACTGTCATGGTGCCGAACTCTCTTGGCCCTGGCGAATTGATCATGCATTACGGTACCGAGGAACAACGTAAACATTACCTGCCACGTCTGGCAATCGGCGAAGAAATCCCCTGTTTCGCGTTGACTAATCTGCATGCAGGATCGGATGCCGGTGCTATGCCGGACAGCGGTGTGGTTTGCAAAGGTGAACACAACGGCAAGGAAGTACTTGGGTTCCGCGCTAGCTGGGACAAGCGGTATATCACTCTGGCCCCGATTGCGACTGTACTCGGGCTTGCCTTCAAAGCGTACGATCCTGATGGCTTACTGGGCGACAAAGAAGAACTTGGCATAACCTGCGCCCTGATACCTACCGCGACACCCGGTGTGGAAATTGGTGCCCGACACAATCCTCTCAATGCGGCGTTTCCAAATGGCCCAACGCGTGGCAAGGACGTGTTCATTCCGTTTGATTGGGTAATCGGTGGCGAGAAATGGATTGGCCAGGGTTGGCGCATGCTGATGAACTGCCTTTCCGCAGGACGTGCCATTTCATTGCCGGCGCTTGGAACTGGGTCAGGCAAGCTAGCCAGTCGTGCGACTGGTGCTTACGCGCGCATCCGAAAACAGTTCCGTGTGCCCATCGCCAGTTTCGAAGGTGTTGAAGAAGCCTTGACCCGAATTGCCGGGTACACCTATCGCATGGACGCAGCGCGTCGCATGACCGCTGGAGCGATTGCGCTCGGCGAATCGCCATCTGTGCTGTCGGCCATACTCAAGTACCACTGCACCGAAGGCATGCGCCAAGTGATAAATGATTCCATGGACGTGCACGGTGGCCGCGGCGTCATTCTAGGCCCAAATAATTATGTCGGCCGCATTTATCAGACTATTCCCGTTAGCATCACGGTAGAGGGGGCAAATATTCTGACGCGCAGCATGATCATTTTCGGACAAGGTGCCATTCGCTGCCATCCATATTTGTTGAAAGAGCTGGAGGCCGTTGCACATCCTGATAATGATCGCGGAGTCGAGTTGTTCGACGCAGCCCTGTTTGCTCATGTGGGTTACACCATCAGCAACAGCACGCGTGCGTTCGTCGACGGAGTAACGGGTTCTCTGCTCGTGAGCGCACCGAATACACCATTGCGCTATTACTACCGCCAGTTTTCACGCATGAGTGCCGCGTTCGCTTTTCTGGCTGACGTTGCCTTGCTGATTCTCGGTGGCGAAATGAAACGTCGTGAAAAACTGTCGGGCCGTTATGGTGACGTGTTAAGCCATCTTTACATGGGGTCCGCCACGCTCAAGCGATTTGAGGACACCGGTCTACCTGACGCCGATCTTCCTCTCGCGGAATGGTCCTGCCAGGATTCCTTATTCACCATGCAAACAAAGTTGGAAGAGATTCTCGAAAATTTCCCGTTGCCGTGGTTCGGCAGCTTGTTGAAATGGGTGGTATTTCCATTGGGCCGACCATACCGCAAACCAGATGACCGGCTGGGGGCAAAAGTTGCAGACATCCTGACTACACCGTCCGAAGCACGTGACCGCCTGACCGACGGGATATATTTCAAGGAAAATATGGACGATATCGTGGGCCGGCTGGACGTGGTATTGAAAAAAGTACTTGAAACCGAACCACTGGAAGAAAAACTGCAAGCCGGACTAGGTATCAAACTTGCGGCGGCCAATTACCTTAAGAGCGTTGAGCAAGGTCTTAGTAAGGGCGTCATCGATGATATCGAAGCAAAGTTATTGACGGAAACTTTCAATGCGGTGGAAACCATTATTGCTGTCGACGAATTCTCTGCCGACACGTCACAAAAATCGGATCAACTGAAATCTGCAAACGCCTGAACCCGATTATTTTTTTCCTTTACCGCGTTTGCGGGTGGTCTTCTTGAACTAGGTTTTGCTGGCCTTGGTTTTCTTTTTCTTTGATTCTGATTTTCCTTGTAGCCACAGTTCAATTTCCTCTGCCGGAATAGCCGGGCTGAAATAGTAACCCTGCATCAGGGTGCAATTTTCCTTGCGCAACCAGTCATATTGATATTTTGTCTCAACACCTTCCGCTACAATTTCAAGGTTAAGCGACTTCGCCAGACCGATTGTTGCTCTGGCAATGGCCGCATCGTGTTGATCGGTTTCCAGGTCCTTGATGAAAGCGCGGTCAATTTTCAGTATATCGATGGGGAACTTTCTCAAATAGCTAAGAGAGGAGTTGCCCGTGCCGAAATCATCCAAAACGAGTTTCACACCAAGTTCCTTAATTTCGTGCAGCAATTGCAGGTTGCTTTCAGCATCCGTCATGGCGAGGCTTTCTGTAATTTCCAGCATTAGTGTTTTTGCTGGCAACTTCGTTTTCTTAAGCACCTCTTTTACAAGACTCGGAATATTGCGCATCTGGAACTGGCCGAACGACAGGTTCACCGCAACATGGAAACCGGGATCAACGCTCTTCTGCAATGACTTTGCCATCGCACAGGCTTCACGCAGTACGAATTCGCCAAGCGGACCTATTAACCCCGTTTCTTCCGCCAACGGAATGAAATCCGCCGGCGGGAGCATGCCTTCGTCCGGGTGATTCCAGCGCACGAGTGCTTCTACACCGGTTGTCTTGCCAGTACTGGTATCAACCTGGGGCTGGTAGTGAACACTCAGTTCACCGTGCTGCAACGCTTTGCGTAACTCGTTTTCACGCGCCAGGTGTTGCATTGCCTTGATGTGCATATCATCGGTAAAAAACTGGTAGTTGTTGCGGCCGTGCTCCTTGGCTCTGTACATAGCTATATCCGCGTTCTGCAGCAACGATTCCGGTGTATCACCGTCGTTCGGGTAATGCGCGACGCCGATCGAGCAGGAAATGTTGACTTCGTTTTCCGAAAGAATGATGGGCTCGAAAACGGTTTCCAAAATACGGTCAGAGACCATGGTAATCATGTCGACGTCTTCCAGATCGTCCAGGATTACCGTGAATTCATCACCGCCCAACCTGGCCACCGTATCCGCACCGCGCACGCAACGCACCAGGCGTTTGGCAATGGTGCGCAGGACGCGGTCACCCGTCTGGTGGCCCAGCGAATCATTGATGTTCTTGAAACGGTCCAGGTCAACGAACAACAGAGCCAAACCTTTACCGGTGCGTCGTGATTTCTGGATCGCGTGGGATATCCGATCCTGGAACATCGCACGGTTTGGCAAACCGGTTAACTTGTCGTAATTGGCCAGGTGCCGCAATTGTTCCTGTGCCTGCAGTCGCCCCGAAGACGCCACGGCGAGCGCTATGAAGTCAGCCAGAGAACTTGCAAACATACGTTCATCGCGGCTCCACTGCCGTGGAAACCCAACATGCTCGTGCACAATAAGTCCACGCACGCGGCCACCAACCCGTATCGGCGCACCCAGCAATGACGTGACCCGATAAGGATACAAGTAGTCCTGCATGAAATCGCCGACACGCTTGTCTTCGCGTGTGTCCACCACGGCAAAAGTGCGCATGCGTTCAAACCGACGGTAAAAACGGGCGTTTTGTCCGGTCTGCAAAACAATTCCCGGAGCCGAATCGTGGTAACCATTGTCATAAAGATGCGTACAGCGGAATTCCGCGTAATCTGGCTCCATGAACCAGATACTGATTCGCGTGCAACTGATCGCCTGGGAGGCTTTCTCACTGATAACTTTTAGCGCAGCCGGCAAGTCACCTTGTGAAATCGATTCCTCTCGCGCCAGATCAAGCAGGTAATAACTCTGCTTGCGGCCACGTTGTTCACCCTTACGTAAGGTAGCTTCGGCATGCATGCGAGTAGTGACTTCGGAATCAAATTCTTCAGCTATGTCCGCGTAGGCAAGTCGCGCCCGTAATGCATCGACCACATCATTGTGCATACGCCACGCGATGGCCAGCAAAAGGCTAATGCCTACGATACATATGCCACCGGCAATCGACGAACTTTGGTCACCCTGCCATAACAGGTTAACGGTCACAGGCCCGGAAGCGATTAACGCAAATGTCACGTAACTTCCAAAACTGATGGAAAGAATCGGTACTGCGATTGCCGCAACACCGACTAATACAACAGCGGTCAAAACCTGGTGAATGGTTGAAGTTTCAGGGAAAAGGATGAACCCTGCTGCACCCCAGCCTATGGCGGAAAAGACGTTGCCGACCAGGTAAAGATTTAGCCACCGCCCCGCGTCTTCGATGGCGACATGCGCATGATAAAACCGGCGCGCAATAAAACCGCGGCTTAATTCGACCATTCCAACATAACCTAGCCACGGCAAAACCGTCTCCGGACCTACGACACGGTAAAACACGTACGCAAGCAAAGTCGCTGCGGTCAATGTCGCGAGATGGATACCACGGGAATAGGTATAGAGCAGGTTCGTGATTTCACCACGGACCTTCTCTTCCATTTCAGGATTACTGATTTTTGGACTGGCTACCGAAGCAATCGACATGTATTAGCGCCCACCCTTTTTTCGCTCCCCCGAGCGGAAATTGTTCGGTCGCCTT
>JAZFYH010000262.1:0-3479 GCA_036443475.1 Gammaproteobacteria bacterium
GGTTTACGTGGATGGCGTGGTCCAGCTGGCCCATCACCTCATAGACGGGCTCACCGGACTCGGGAAAGGCTTCGTCGCCGTAGTCCTCGTCCGGGTCGGCGTCGCGCACGGCATTAATAATGTTCAACAGGCTGATGCTTTCCATGTCACGGCCCGGAATGTAATTCTCGTCTTCCGTGACCAACAACAGACCCTGTTTTTCCAGCCGGCGCGTCAGGCTTTCAAGCATGTCACCCGGAACACGCAATTGCTCCGACAACGAATCGAGTGACCAGAGGGGTTGCTTCTCATAATAATGTCGGCCGACCAGGAACATGATCAACAGCGCAAGTTTCTCGCGCAGACGGTTGTTGAGTTGCAGGCGCGTCTTGCTCGGTACTATCAGGCGTGGATGCTGGCGGTAAAAGGCAATCTGCGCACCTATAAGAAGAATGACCCATCCTGCGTAAAGCCAGATCATGAAGAAAAACCCGATCGCCAGCCCGGAATAAATCGCGGTATAGTTGGCCGAGTACCCGACGAACCAGGCAAACAGTTTACCCATCCATTCCCACAAAATGCCGGCCACGATGCCACCCGTTAGCGCAGGAACGAAACGCACCTTGGTGTTGGGAATAAAAATGTAGGTAAAGGTGAATGCGGCGATCACCATGAGGTATGGCCCGAAACTCAATAACTGGAAATAAATCGTGCCCAGCGGTTCGATGGCCAACAGTGTTTGCATTGCCGTGGTGCTGGTTGCCGTGGCGGTAAACGTCAAAGCAGACACCACCAGCAACGGTCCGACCACGATGACACTCAGATAATCGCTGAACCGGCGCGCGAAGGAACGCGGTTGCTGCACGCGCCACACGTAATTGAATGCCCCTTCGATCTTCTGCAACAGCGAAATGACGGTGTAAACCAGAATAGCCAGACCCACCGTGCCCAACAGGTCGGCACGGATATTGTCGACGAAACTCATAATGCGTTCGCCGAATTCCTGACCCTTGGGGCCTAACCCTTCCAGTGCCGTGAACAACACCGGTTCAAGCTTGTTGTGTATACCCAACCCCTTGAGCAGGGAAAAACTGAATGCCAACAGTGGCACCAGCGACAATACCGTGGTGTACACCAGGCTCATGGCACGCAACGTCAGTTGCCCTTCAAACAGGTCGCGCAACACCACGTAAATGAATTGTGCAGTGCGAATCAAGAGGGCAACGGGTCTGGGTAACGCGTCGAGATCGCGCTTCCAGACCAGCTCAAACATGTAGTTACGCAGCGCCAGCATTAACACCACCCTGATTGTGTGGTAACCATCAGTATGAGCCCCTGGCCGATTGGCCTATCCGAGCATAGTGCAGAAATTGAACAACGGTCTCAAGCAAATATTTATATGAGCCCATCAGGTTGAATTGTACTCACGGCTTTAGACGCAAAGCAGGTTCCTGCAGTTTTTCCTGCTGTTGGCGCAAAGTGTCCAACTGGTCTTCCCAGTAGGCTGGTGTGTTGAACCAGGGAAACGCCAGCGGAAAGGCCGGGTCATCCCAGCGTTTGGCCAGCCAGCCGCAGTAATGAATCATGCGCAGTGCGCGCAACGGCTCAATCAGCCTGAGTTCCGCCAGGTCGAATTCCATGAACTCCTCGTAACCCGTAAGAATTGCCTCGAACTGTTGGCGCATATCGGCATGATTGCCGGACAACAACATCCATAAATCCTGCATGGCTGGTCCGTTCAGGCAGTCGTCCAGGTCAACAAAGTGCGGGCCACCATCGGTCCACAACAGGTTGCCGAGGTGGCAGTCACCGTGCAGGCGAATTGCTTTAAAAGAAACCTCTGTAAAAGCCGTACTGACAAGCGCGAGTAAATTGCTTGCCGCCTGTTGCCAGCTGTCAAACAGGTAATCCGGCGGTATCCGCTGTTCAATAATATAATCAAATGCGGATTGACCTACTGTTGCGACATCAAGATTCAAGCGATGCGTAAATTTTTTTGTTGCGCCGTACGCATGAATACGCCCCAGCACACGGCCTAACCATTCTAGGTGTTCGGGGTCGGACAGTTCCGGCGTGTGCCCACCATGACGGTCATAAAGCGCAAACCGGAACGGTTCCGACTGGTGCAAGGTCTCATTATTAATACGTGCGGGGGGAATCACTGGAATATCACGCTCCGCCAGGTCACAGGCAAAGACGTGTTCTTCCCGGATGGCGGCGTCACTCCAGCGACCGGCGCGGTAAAACTTGGCAATTACCGGCGTGTCGTCTTCGATACCTACCTGGTACACACGGTTCTCGTAACTGTTCAGCGCCAGCAGGCGACCGTCGCACACCAGATCCAGTGATTCCACTGCGTCCATTACCGCATCCGGTGTCAACGCATCGTAATAGTGTGCAGTCATGTCACCCGGTAATAATAAAGATGTAACTCGTTTATGCTTGCAGTATGAAGCAAAGCTATCCGCAACGCATTGTCTGCCTCACGGAGGAAACCACCGAAACCCTGTACTTGTTGCAGGAGGAGTGGCGCATTGTCGGTATTTCCGGTTTCACGGTTAGACCGCCGCATGCACGCAAGGAAAAACCCAAAGTGTCTGCGTTTACCTCTGCAAAAGTGGACAAGATTCTACAACTGCAACCGGACCTGGTGCTGGGCTTTTCCGATATCCAGGCGGATATTGCGGCAACACTGGTGCGCGCAGGTGTGAACGTACACATCTTTAACCAGCGTAGTGTGCAAGAAATATTTTCCATGCTACTTACCTTGGGCGGCATGATCGGTTGCCAGCAAAAAGTCGAAGTCCTGCATGATGAACTGGTCGCGGGTATCGACGACATGCGTCACAAGGCATCGAAATTACCAAAAAAACCAAAAGTGTATTTCGAAGAATGGGACGACCCGCTAATTTGCGGTATTCAATGGGTGTCGGAACTTATAGAAATTGCTGGTGGTGAAAACGTGTTTGCCGACATGGCACAATCGTCATTGGCAAAAGGCCGCATTATTGAAAATCCCAAAGAAGTTATTGCGCGCGCACCGGATATCATCCTGGGTTCCTGGTGTGGCAAAAAATTTCGTCCGCAAAAAGTCACCGCAAGAATAGGGTGGTCGGAAATTCCAGCGGTAAAAAACAAGGAACTGCATGAAATAAAATCCTCCATCATTTTGCAACCCGGCCCAGCGGTGTTGACAGATGGGGTGAACGCCATGCATGAAATATTTTCGAAGTGGGCGGGACTGGGGAACGAGTAAAATGATGAAAATGATCAGATTAAGTACAATAATTATCACCTTTGGTTTGTTCTCGTTCAGTGCGTGTGCTTCAGAGTTAGAAAAAAAGATGAAAGAGTGTTCCGATGAAGTCGTATTCGAAGATTGTAAATATGCGTCATTAATAGAAATTGGCAGCGCGTATGAGAACGAATCAAAGCTAGAATTAGCTCTAAATTCATATTTACAGGCAGAAAAAGTCGACGTCCCAGAGATCGGCACCTAT
>JAZFYH010000263.1:0-7759 GCA_036443475.1 Gammaproteobacteria bacterium
CTGGACTGACCACCCCTATGTCCACCGTACGCTGCTTCCAAATACGATTATCGGTAAGCAAGGTCTCGTATTCGTCAACAAGCGCTGGAAAGCGTGTGGCAAAATCCTCGATGAAGTCCAGCAACGACCCTGAACGGTTGGCATTCAGGCGCTCGATTTCTTTCTTGTTGCGCCACCGCGACTCCTTGTACTGCGGCATCTGGTCAGGCAAATCCCGGTAGACACCACCCGGCCGGTAGTAAGTGGCATGCATGCGCGCACCGGATACCGCTTCGTAAATGTCCATGATGTCTTCGCGTTCGCGAAAACAGTAGAGAAAAATTGTCATAGCGCCGATATCGAGACCGTGCGCGCCAAGCCAAAGCAGGTGATTGGCGATACGGGTAATTTCATCGAACATTACGCGAATGTACTGCGCCCTGATTGGGGGCTTGATGCCAAGCAGTTTTTCCATGGCCAATACGTAGGCGTGCTCGTTACACATCATGGAGACGTAATCGAGTCGGTCCATATAACCGATGTTTTGTGTATACGGTTTACTTTCTGCTAATTTTTCGGTCGCACGATGCAACATTCCTATATGGGGATCAACTCCCTGGATCACCTCGCCTTCCATCTCCAGCACCACGCGCAACACACCGTGTGCCGCGGGGTGCTGCGGACCGAAGTTCATGGTGTAACTCTGGATATCAGGCATCCTTGTTGCCCTTCATATTTTTCGAGTAAGCGTCGTCGCGTCGGATTGTTTTCGGAACCAGGGTACGTGGCTCAATGCTGACCGGTTCGTAAACAACGCGGTTTTTCTCCGGGTCAAAACGTACTTCAACGTTTCCTATCAGCGGAAAATCCTTGCGGAATGGATGCCCAATGAATCCGTAGTCCGTCAGCAGGCGCCGCAAATCCGGATGGCCATTGAAGAGTATGCCGTAAAGATCAAAGGCTTCGCGTTCAAACCAGTTTGCACAGTTCCAAATGTCGACAACGGAATTCACTATGGGCGGCTCTTCACTGTCACAGTAAACCTTTAGCCGTAGCCGATAATTCTTCTCAATCGACAACAGGTGATACACGACGGCAAATCGGCGATCGTAGTTGTCAACGGGATGTGGATATTCTATTTCTACTCCGCGACTGAATCCGGAGCCGGAGGCATCATACGTGGTCCATTCTGATTTGCCATAGGCGTAGTAATCGATACCGCAAACATCCATGAGCTGATCAAAACAAAACTCCTCTTCGTCCCGCAGTGCTCTGCAAACAGTGAGCAGATCTTCGCGTGGAACTTCATAGGTCAGTTCACCTGGGGTTGATGGTTCCCGCGTTAGGGATTTGCCGAATCTGCTTTCAAGGCGCGCGGCGAGCGCGTCGAGTTTCTTTGACATCAGAGGTTCTCAGCGAGCGATTGTGTTTGTTCGTTTTATTTTTTTTTGTAACTGAATGATGCCGTACAGCAATTGTTCAGCTGTTGGTGGACAGCCCGGTACGTAAATATCCACCGGCACTATGCGATCGCAGCCTCTGACTACAGCGTAAGAATAATGGTAATAGCCACCACCGTTCGCGCAGGATCCCATGGATATTACCCACCGCGGTTCCGCCATCTGGTCGTAGACCTTGCGCAAGGCCGGCGCCATTTTGTTCACCAGCGTTCCAGAGACAATCATTACATCCGATTGGCGTGGGCTGGCTCTGAAAATGACACCAAAGCGATCCAGGTCGTAACGCGATGCCCCCGCATGCATCATTTCCACTGCACAACACGCAAGACCAAAGGTCATTGGCCACAACGAACCGGTACGTGCCCAGTTTATGACCGTGTCTATCGAGGTGACAACGATCCCCTTTTCAGTGGCGCTTTCTATTCCCATTCAAGCGCTCCTTTTTTCCATTCGTAAATAAAACCAATAACCAGAACGCCAAGGAATATCGCCATGGCCACAAAGCCGAATACGCCTATAGCATCCAGCGTCACTGCCCAGGGCACAAGAAACGCAATTTCCAGGTCAAAAATGATGAAAAGGATCGCTACAAGGTAATAGCGCACATCAAATTTCATGCGCGAGTCTTCGAATGCCTCGAACCCACATTCGTAGGGCGAAAGCTTTTCGGCATCGGGTCGCCGAGGTCCGAAAAGATAGCCGAGGGCCAGCAACACAAGGCCCAGCATTGTGGCAACCACCAGGAAAATCAGTATTGGAACGTAGTTCTCCAGCATGCCCAGTCGCTCTTTCTGCCCCAGAGTAGAGAAGACATATTACCTGATTCGTCTGCGCTTGGACCATGTCAAAGGGATTGCAATCGCCAGTCTGAGAATACAAAAAAACCGGGCAAAGCCCGGCTTTTTTGTATCCTGGTGCCGATGGTCGGATTCGAACCGACACGGCTTTCGCCACTGCCCCCTCAAGACAGCGTGTATACCAATTTCACCACATCGGCAAACATCCCTGGAGGGGAAAATCGCTACTGCCCGTCCGATTCCTCGTCTTCCGGTATTACTACCGGGGGCAAATCGGTATCCGCCGTTTGCGTATTGGCTGGGTCAGATATCTCGTCAACCGGTATGTCCATCACGGATTCCTCCGCAACGGGCGCTTCAAGCAGACTGGTATCAGGCGCTCTTTGACGTGCCAACAGGGCGAGGGACATGCTACTTGCAAAAAACAGAATCGCGAATACCCCCGTGGTGCGCGTCAGAAAAGACCCAGAACCGCGCGCACCAAATACTGTCGCCGACGCGCCACTGCCGAACGCCGCACCGGCGTCGGCACCCTTGCCATGCTGAATCAAAACCAGGCCGATGATACCCATGCCAAGTAGAACATGGCCGACCAAGAGAAGTGTTGCAAACATTTCCTTATTCCTGTTCTAGAATTTCTATCCTGCCGCCATGCAAATCTCGATGAACGATCCCGCCTTGAGTGAAGCGCCACCTATCAATCCGCCATCGATGTCGTGCATCGCGAATAACTCGGCGGCGTTTGCACCCTTTACACTGCCGCCATAAATAATTCGTACGGAATCAGCAATTGTAACATCTTCCTCTGCGAGCATGCCCCGCACCTGTGCGTGAACAACTTGTGCCTGATCCAGCGTGGCGGTCCGCCCGGTGCCAATCGCCCAAACCGGTTCGTAGGCCACAACCGCTCTTGAGAAGCTTTCGATTCCTACCACATCCAGTACGGCGCGAAGTTGCCGTTCCACTACTTGCTCAGTTAGCCCTTTTTCGCGCTCCTCCAGTGATTCACCTATACAAAGAATCGGCGACAACTCGCTTTTTAGTGCAGCCATGAATTTTCTGGCGACTAGGGTGTCGTCTTCTCCATATAACAAGCGGCGCTCGGAATGCCCAACGATGACATAGCTGCAATCAAAATCCTGCAGCATGGATGCCGCAATCTCGCCGGTAAAAGCTCCGCTTTCTTCCGCGCAAAGCGATTGCGCCCCCAGACGAATTTCACTGCCCTTTAATGCCCTGGCCGCATCAGCTAGATAAATGTATGGTGGGCATACCGCCACTTCGGCCTTGCATTTGCCGTCCAGAGTGTGGACCAGTTCGTTGATCAGTTCGTTGCACATTTCACGCGAACCGTTCATCTTCCAATTGCCAGCTACCAGGGTTGTTCTCATGGTGAAATCTCCGCCTGAGAAAGGCGCGGTAGCTTAACGATGGGGAAAAGGGATATCAACCGGTAGCGCGAGATCGACTCTCGGCAGTCCGCCGGACCGCCTCGGCCAGGCGTTCAGCCAACTTTACAACCTGCTTCTCGTCTTTGCCTTCAACCATTACACGAATCAGTGACTCGGTACCGGAGGCGCGCAGAACCACTCGTCCTGAATTGCTCAACTCCGCCTCGGCTGCAGCAATCTCTTTCTCAAGGTCTGGGGACGAATCAGGCTGGAAAAGCTCTCGGACCTGCACATTCACCAAGCGTTGCGGGTACTTGTGCAGATCACTGCACAGATCGACCAGTCTGCAACCACGTGCCTTCATTTCAGCTAACACTTGAATTGCGGCAATCAGACCATCGCCGGTGGTGGTTCTGTCCAGACAAATAATGTGTCCGGATGCTTCTCCTCCAAGCTGGCCTCCTAATTCGTCAAGTTTGGCCAAGACGTTGCGATCACCGACAGGCGCACGTGCAAATGTCAGACCAGCCTCTTTGAACGCGTTTTCGATTCCCAGGTTGGTCATCACAGTGCCGACAACTGGTCCAACCAGGGAATTCCTAGACTGCCTGGCGCGTGCAATGATAAACAGCAACTCATCGCCATCGACCACATGCCCGTTTTCGTCGATCATTAGGACACGATCCGCATCCCCGTCTAGTGCAATACCGATGGCACCCGAGTGCTGCTGCAGTTCGTTTTTGATCATTTCCAAGTGCGTTGAACCGCAATTGTGGTTGATATTCAGACCATCCGGCTGAACCGCCACTGCGTATAATTCGGCACCAAGTTCGCGCAAGACTCTGGGCCCGATGCTGTACGCTGCGCCGTTTGCGCAATCCAAGACCGCCTTGATGCCCGAAATTGAATCGCCATC
Organism: Gammaproteobacteria bacterium; assembly: GCA_036443475.1. GTDB lineage: Bacteria > Pseudomonadota > Gammaproteobacteria > Natronospirales > JAZFYH01 > JAZFYH01. Next base: position 4,544 of record JAZFYH010000263.1, read on the forward strand.
CGCTAGCGATGCCTTGCAAAATTCCACGTACCTGTCGGCAGCGTCTTCCATGCGTTCTGCGTAACCGAGATTTGCCGACTCGACAGTTTCAAATGACATTGAGATCTGTTGCTCAATAGCCGCTTCTGTTTCATCCGCCAGCTTTTTACCGTCTGCCGAAAAAAACTTGATGCCATTATCATAAAACGGATTGTGTGACGCACTGATCACGACGCCCGCACTCGCATCCGTTGAACGTGTCAGGTACGCGATCGCAGGCGTAGGCAGAGGTCCTAATAGCTGGACGCTAACGCCTGCAGCAGAAAAACCAGCTTCTAATGCCGATTCAAACATGTATCCGCTGCTACGCGTGTCCTTGCCAATAATGACATTGCCGCCACCGCCCGGAACCAGAACACGTCCCACCGCCCATCCCAGGCGTAGAAAGAAATCGGCGGACATCGGATATTCACCTACCCGACCGCGTATTCCATCTGTGCCAAAAAACTTTCTCATTAATCGCCCGCTATGCGATTTCGTTATCAACTGCTATTAAAATCTGCAATGCCTCGTGTGTTGCCCGGACATCGTGGACGCGTACAATCGAGGCGCCCTGCTGTACAGCAATTATTGCTGCCGCCACACTACCCGCTTCCCGCTCTCCTGCGGGCACATCAAGCAACTCACCAATCATCGACTTTCTCGAAATACCCACCACGACAGGGTATCCGGTGGATTCGATCTGCTCTAATGAGCCAAGCAGGGCAAGATTATGCGCCAATGTCTTACCAAAACCGAACCCGGGATCAAGCAAAATTTTCTGCTTCGAGATACCCGTTTCTACCGCGACTAATGCTCTGGCTTCCAGGAAGTCTTTGACTTCGCCTACTACATCCTTGTAAAGCGGATCAATTTGCATTGATTTGGGTTCGCCGAGCATGTGCATGAGACAAACCGGAACGTCGAGTTCTGCGGCAGCATCCAGCGCTCCGGATAAACGCAATGCGTAAACATCATTAATCATCCCTGCGCCGGCTTCGATCGCGGCCCGCATGACTTCCGGCTTGCTGCTATCAATGGAAATCGGAACGTCGATTAATTTGCTCAGCTTCTCAATCACCGGGATCACACGATCAAGTTCCTCGTTGACCGACACAGACAGGGAACCGGGCCGTGTCGATTCACCACCAATATCAATAATGTCCGCGCCTTGCGAAACCATATGCACGGCGTGCGTAACAGCCGCGTCCGGATCAATGAAATTGCCGCCGTCAGAAAACGAATCCGGCGTCACGTTCAATACGCCCATAATGCGAGGTTGATCCAAATCCAAAGTTACCCCAGGAAATTGCAATTGCATGAATAATTCCGCTTAGGTTAAAAGAAAAAGCCGACAGCTAGTTGTCGGCTTTTTCTTTTTGGACAAAGTCCTGAATCAGTGCTGGCCGGCAGGTCCGCCAATTTTACCATCCGCATCCGCAGCAGACGCTTCCTGATCCTCGATCGGGTCGCCACCGGTTGTGGAATCTGAGTCGGACCAGTCTTCCGGTGGGCTCGGGGCCTTGCCTTTCATGACTTCCTTGATTTGATCTTCGCCGATCGTTTCGTACTTGATAAGCGCCTCGGCCATAAGGTGAAGCTTGTCCTTGTTACCATTTATGATGTCCGACGCCCGTGTATAGCTACGATCAACGATAACTCGGACTTCTTCATCGATATCACGTTGCGTATACGTTGAAATCTGGCTGTGCTTAGTGACCGAATGACCCAGGAAAATCTCTCCTTCTTCGTCCTGGTAAGTCAACGGGCCCATCTTGTCTGACAAACCCCAACGGGTGACCATGTTGCGCGCGATTTGCGTCGCACGTTCAATATCGTTCGCCGCCCCCGTGGTTACTGCGTCGGGACCGAAAATGACTTCTTCGGCAATGCGCCCACCGAACAAACTTGAAATCTGACTTTCAAGTCTGCGTTTAGAATAGCTGTAGCGGTCATCTTCCGGTAAAAACATTGTCACGCCCAATGCTCGCCCTCGGGGAATAATGCTGATCTTGTACACCGGATCGTGATCGGGAACCATCAGGCCGACCAGTGCGTGACCAGCTTCGTGGTACGCGGTAAGTTTTTTCTAGTCATCGCTGATGACCATTGAACGCCTTTCAGTTCCCATCATGATCTTATCTTTTGCCTTCTCGAATTCCTCCATACCCACATCACGCCGATTTGCTCGTGCAGCAAAAAGCGCGGCCTCGTTAATAAGATTGGCAAGATCTGCGCCAGAGAAACCGGGTGTACCGCGAGCAATAATGGAAGGACGCACATCCTTGCCAACCGGAACTTTGCGCATGTGAACTTTCAGTATCTGCTCACGTCCGCGAATATCGGGAAGAGGCACAACGACCTGCCGATCAAACCTTCCCGGTCGCAACAAAGCAGGATCTAGTACATCGGGCCGGTTCGTGGCGGCAATAATGATGACACCCTCGTTGCCTTCGAAACCGTCCATTTCGACCAGCAACTGATTCAAAGTCTGTTCGCGCTCGTCGTGCCCGCCACCCAGACCTGCGCCCCGATGACGACCTACTGCATCAATTTCATCAATGAAAATAATACACGGGGCGTGTTTCTTGGCCTGATCAAACATGTCACGCACGCGCGACGCGCCGACGCCAACAAACATTTCAACGAAATCCGAACCGGAAATGGTAAAAAACGGGACTTTTGCTTCACCCGCGATGGCGCGAGCAAGTAGGGTTTTACCGGTCCCCGGTAAACCAATCATAAGTACGCCCTGGGGAATCTTTCCGCCCAGCCGCTGGAACTTGCCTGGATCACGCAGGAACTCAACCAGCTCATAAACCTCTTCCTTGGCTTCTTCGACACCGGCTACATCTGAAAACGTGATTTTTACTTGGTCTTCACCAAGCATTCGTGCACGACTCTTGCCAAAAGACATGGCTCCACGACCACCAGCGCCACCTTGCATCTGGCGCATGAAAAAAATCCACACACCAATAAGCAATAACATTGGGAACCACGAGATGAAAATCTGCAGCCAAACCGATTGCTGTTCCGGTGCCTTGGCGCTGAAATGAACCTCATTGCTTTCCAGTAAAGCAATAACGGGTGAGTTATCGGTTTCTGGGCTAAACGTAGTGAACTGGGCGCCGTTTTTCATCTGACCCGAAATTTTCGGTCCGTCAAAAATAACATTGGCCACTGCACCCGATTTCACCT
>JAZFYH010000264.1:0-3217 GCA_036443475.1 Gammaproteobacteria bacterium
AACGCCCGCCCGCTGAACGGCTTCCATGAACAAACTGCCGGACATCACCAGCGATTCCTTGTTTGCAAGTAGTAGTTTTTTACCCGCCTTCACCGCTGACAAGGTTGGTTCAAGCCCGGCACCACCCACGATGGCCGCCATGACCACATCGACATCGTTATCTGCAGCTACCGCGCAAAGACCATCTTTACCCGCCAGCACTTTTGTCTTGCATCCGGCTTGCAATAACCGATCCTCCAATGCAGGCACACATTTCCGTTGTTTCAGGACTGCAAACTTCGGTTTGAAAGCACAACACTGCTCGGCAAGAGTTTCCCAGTTTGAATTCGCGGTGAGCGCGTGTAAATCGTATCGATCAGGATGCAGCGCAAGTACATTCAGCGTGTTGACCCCGACAGAACCCGTCGATCCCAGTATTGTGACGTTTTGTTTTTTCCTTGACTGCACGGTTATCGCCAACCGTAAGTCAGGATAAACAGGCTAAATGTCGGACCGGCAGCCAATAAGCTGTCAATGCGATCCAAAAATCCTCCATGGCCTGGTAACAAATTGCTGGAGTCTTTAATGCCCCGGTTGCGTTTGAACATGCTGATCGTTAAATCACCCAATACAGAAATGACCGCGACAACCAGGCACGCTGCCAGGAATAGTGCACCTCGCCCGGTAGATAAGTCCGGCTTGCCCAGCCACAGTGACATGGATGATGCAATCAACAATGCCGTCACCATACCTCCCAAGAATCCTGCCCAGGATTTTCCAGGACTCACCCTGGGTGCCAGTTTGCGCTTACCAAATGCCTTGCCACTAAAATAGGCGCCAATATCGGCACCCCAGATGAGAAAAAACAACAACAGAATAAGGAAACTATTATCAACGCTCTGCTTCAGTTGAACCAGCGCAACAAATCCAGGCACCAGCACTACCACACCAATAAGCAAGCGGGTTACTTTCGCGCTCCATGTCTTTCGAAGCCCAGGGTACGCTGCGACCAAAACCAGCGCAGCTATCCACCACGCCAGCGCAGCGCCTAAAATCGGCAGTGGTGGCGCGAACCAGGCAAGGCCGAGCAACAAGGCAACAACTCCGGCGTATACATACCTGGCTATCCCTGAGAAATCTGCCAGGTTCGCCCATTCCCAGGCTGACACAACAATTATCATTCCGACGAACACGGAGAAACCCGGAACCGCCAGGAGGAAAACACAGGCAATTGAAATCGGCGCAATGATCAGTGCGGTGATTATTCTTTGCTTTAGCATATGGAGTAGACCGGGAGCCGACTAAAAATCCAGCAGGTCAGCTTCTTTCGATTCAAGTGCAGAGTCAACTGACCTGATCTTCTGGTCGGTTAATTTCTGGACCAATTCCTCACCACGATGAAAATCATCCTGGCTAATTTCTTTTTCTTTCAGAAATTCCTTCAGGTCGTCGTTTGCATCGCGCCGAATACTGCGAATAGCGACACGGGCGTTTTCCGCCTCAGACCTGGCCAATTTTGCCAGCTCCCGACGATTTTCCTCAGTTAGTGGCGGCATGGGCAGGCGAATGTTGTCGCCGCTAGTGGCAGGATTGAGGCCAAGATCAGATTTCAATATCGCTTTTTCAATGAGCGGAATGAGGGGTTTTTCCCAGGGGGTAATAAGCAGGGACCGGGCATCTTCTACCAAAATGTTGGCGACCTGTTTAAGGGGAGTCTGGTTACCGTAGTAGTCAACCATAATGCCGTCTAAAATACCCGGGTGGGCACGACCCGTTCGGATCTTGGCGAAAGCAGAATCCAGTGAAGCCAGCGTCTTGTCCATGCGCGCATCGGCTTCCTGTTTGATGTCTTGGATCACTTTACTTCCTCGTTTTAGTGACTGACTATTAGCGTTCCTTCATCATTACCGACAACTGCATCACGCAACGCGCCTGTTTTTTCCATGGCAAATACCCGCAGAGGCATGTCGTGATCCCTGGCGAGACATATTGCAGTCAGGTCCATTACACCAAGTTGTTTTTCCAGCACTTCATCGTAAGTTAAACAATCGAATTTTGATGCACCCTTATCCACCATCGGATCAGCCGAATAAACACCGTCAACTTTTGTTGCCTTTAATACAATATCCGCGTCAATTTCGATCCCACGTAAACACGCGGCTGAATCAGTAGTAAAAAAGGGGTTGCCGGTACCGGCAGAAAAAATCACCACATCGCCGTGATCAAGATGCCGAATGGCGAGGCGGCGATCATAATGTTCAACGACTCCACTCATAGGTATGGCAGACATAACTACCGTGTGGATATTAGCTCGCTCCAACGCATCTCGCATAGCCAGTGCATTCATAACCGTTGCCAGCATTCCCATATGGTCACCGGTCACCCTGTCCAACCCTGCAGCACTTAATTCAGCGCCTCGAAACAGGTTTCCGCCACCAATGACAAGACCAACTTGAACACCAATGCCGACGAGTTGTCCTATTTCCAACGCGGTTCGATCCAAAATCGCGGGATCAATACCAACACCTTTACCACACAGGGCCTGGCCGCTTAACTTGAGCAGGATGCGCTTGTATCTCGGGGTGCTTTTACCTGGCATGGCTTTTTAGGAAAGCTGCCCTGCAACCTCTGTGGCGAAATCAACTTCCTCTTTTTCTATGCCCTCACCCACTTCAAACCTGACGAACCGATTGATCTTTGCACCCTCTTTGCTCAGGAGTGCCCCAACCTTGATATCCCCATCTTTTACGAAGAGCTGCTCGGTCAAGCTGATTTCTGCCAGGTATTTTTTAATCTTGCCCTCAATAATCTTCTCGATAATTTCCGGCGGCTTGCCGCTTTCCTGTGCTTGCGCTGTATAGATCTCACGTTCTTTGGCAAGCTCATCAGCAGGCGCGTCATCTGGAGAAACTACAGTCGGTCGAGTAGCTGCAATATGCATGGCGATATCCCTGCCCAGTACTTCGTTTCCACCATCCATGGAAACCAATACGCCAATCTTGCTGTTAGTGTGAATATAACTTGCAACGGAACCTTCAAGAACTTCCGCCCGGCGAATCGAACAATTCTCACCTATTTTCTGCACCAGTTTTTCCCTGGTTGATTCCAGTCCCGATTCAAGCAGTTTTGAGATGTTTGTTTCTCTGGAATCGAAAATCTCATCTGTCACAGTCGCCACAAAACCAAGGAAGTTCTCATCGCGCGCTGCGAAGTCTGTTTCGCAGTTCACTTCCACCAT
>JAZFYH010000265.1:0-3190 GCA_036443475.1 Gammaproteobacteria bacterium
ATGTGTCGGTTTACGCACCAGGTAGGGCCGCGTTCCCGTTTCACTCACACCGTGTGAACGACGAGTTGTTTTACATCATGGAAGGGCATGGCCAGGTGCGCATCGGTAATGACACGCACAACATCAAGCAAGGAGATTTTATAGGCTTACCAGCAGATTCCGGTAATGCGCATCAAATCAAGAATACGGGTGACCAGCCGCTCAAGGTGCTGGCGTTATCCTCGTCTTTGTCACCCGAAGTCGCGGAGTATCCGGAGATCGGCAAGATAGGTGTATTAGTAGGTAAGCCGCCAATGGGTGAGCCGGACGAGCGTTCATTGCGCAAGTTTTTCAGGATGGACGATGCAGTTGAGTACTGGGATGGAGTCGACTGATGAAAAAATTACGGCCTAGTTACGTAAATGCGTGATTTGTTGAACGCGCAGCCGCTTTCCGCGACCAATTCCACCTGCGCAGCGTCTTGTGAAGCGTTGTCGGCGCCAGGCAGAGTAACCGAGTACGAACCGGCTAGAACAGCCAGGGCAAGCAGGGTTTCTGAAAACAGCTTGGTCATCTTAATTCCAGGTGAATCTGTATACCCAATAAGACCGTGAAACTCTGATCTTGTTTCAAGCAAACCCGAAATTTCGCCCCATAGTTGCCTGCGGCGTCTTTTTAGGCGTCACCCGTCTACGTAACCAGCCACTTGGTTTCTGTTTTGCACTCAACGCATTCCGGTACTATTTCATCTTCCGCCACAGCATGCTGCTTTGCACCACAGGCTTCGCATTGCAGATCCGCTGTGTACACGGCACGCACCCCAGGGTCGAATCGCAAACGGGCAGCGGTACGGGCATAGGTGGATACAAAGTAGGGGACAACGTAGGTCAGTCCGAACTTGGACCAGTCTATGGCATCGAAATTCAGGGCGACCAGCGGACCACCCTGATAAATCAGGTTTAAGACTGTGCCAACAACCAGCGCAATTACAATGGAATTGCGCAGCGTATCCGGTGCTACGACCAGCCGGTAAATGATGGTGATTTTGACCATTGCTCTCCCCTCATATCTGCAACGCTGCCTTGAGAGTAATTTTCTGGTATCGATAAAGTCAAAGGCGATCCGTACGAGCGGCGGTGGACCCTCCATTTACACGCTTGAGCTGACGCGCCGGTAATGTTTAAGCGATGCCAGTTAGCCTGGCGGCTTGTCCCTGCGGCGTCCTGTTGCGGGCTCATTTATGCGTTCATCGTGACTCCCGCCCTTCAGTTGGGGACAAAGAAATGGACGAAAGAAATCGGCCGCGGCGCGGTGCTTGAGGGCCACTGGTGTTGCGAGAAAGAACCGCTTACACGAACCGTTTGCTTGACGCACACTTGGTTGTCTTTTACTGATCCGAACAAGTTTGGAGCAAGCAAGGTAAGCGGGTCTGACCCCATTTTTGGAAAAAATGAAATTTCTGGCGTCCGGCGCAGTCTAGTTTGATAATGAGTCTCCGGGTATAAAGCGAGGTCAACGCCTCATGGTTAAACTTGCTGAAACGCCGCCGACTACTCACCCACCGGATCATCTGCGCGCGGCAACGGATGCAGTTACAGGCGGCAACAAAGCTCCGGGCCTGGCCCATCGTCTGCGCGCGCATCTAAAGCAACTGTTCCTGGAATTTCCCTGGAAAATCATTTTCCACGATTGGACCGGCGCGTCATACGAAGTTGGCGTCGGTGAACTGCATTGGTACGGAAAACCGCTGGTCGTCACCATCAAAACGCCAGCAGCGGCCCGGATGTTTTTGTCTTACAACGGCCTCGGGATACTGGAGAAGTTCGTCCAGGGCGAAGTCGATATGAATGATAATCTTTTCGTGCTTTCAGATATCAAGAAGCACGGCCGATTCGAACTGAGTCTGTTCCAGAAACTGCTGCACCGTTTCCGGCACAAGATGTTTCAGAATATCTCGCGTGCCACCGTAAATGTAAAAAGTCATTACGATCTGCCGCAGGAAGTATTTAACATTTACCTCGACAAAACTTACTTGTCCTATTCCAGCGCCATTTTCGAAAACCCTTTCGAGATAAAGCGTGAAGAACTTATCCGAGAAGGTGTGGGCAAAACCGATACTTTCGATTCCCTCGAAAAAGCTCAATGGCGGAAATTCAAGGACGCGGTGGATTTCGTAAAACCCGCGGAAGGCGAGACCCTACTTGATGTGGGCTGTGGATACAGCGGCCAGTTGCAGGTTGCATTGGAAAACTACCCGTTCAAAAAAGTTGTCGGCTGGACGCTGTCCAGGAATCAGGTCGAACTTGGCCGGCAGTCGCTGGCCGGTTTTGACCCTGACAGCTGGGAATTAAACGAAGGCGACTATCGCCAAGATGATCGTGTTTTCGACCATATCACCTCAACCGGCATGATCAGTCACGTCGGGCCACGCGGCCTGGTTCCCTATGTGAGAAATGTTCGCGATCGTATCAAGAGCGGTGGCCGTTATGTACATCATTCCCTGATGACCAACTACAGCAAAGGGCGTTTCGATTTTGAAGCTGGTGTCGCATTCAACAAAAAATACGTGTGGCCGGGATTTCACTGGTTCACAATCGGCGAACATGTCAAAGCATTAGAGGAAAACGGCTTCCGGATTGAAAAACTGGTGAATATTTCGCCGCATTACACGAAGACCATCGCTGCCTGGTATGAGCGTATGATGAACAACGAGACATTGATGCGGGAGTTCATGGATGAACGGACATTCCGTGCCTGGCAGATCTATCTAGCCGGGGCGTCAGGGAGTCTTGGGAATGGAAATATGTTTGTGTATCGAATTTATTGTGTAGCGATTTGAGGTTGAGCACAGTTTTTATTATTTGAAAATCATGTCGGAGCGGGCTTTAACCCGCGAATTCTTTTATTTAATTTAAAAGCTTCCGCAGGGTCCTACGGGACTGTGCCGCGCGGAAGCTTTTGATTTCGAATTTAATGGAAGGAAAAACCACTAGCGGTACTTGTTGATCTCATCCCTCAGCGCCATCGCCACCTCCCGCGCCGCATCCGCAAAATCATCATCGCTACTGGCATAAATAATCTCCCGCGAGGAATTGACGATTAATACCGTTCCATCGATGGTCTTGCCAGCGGTAATCACTTTTTCAACATCACCGCCTTGTGCACCTACTCCGGGCACCAGTATCGGCATATCGCCGACAATTTTGCGGAT
>JAZFYH010000266.1:0-2540 GCA_036443475.1 Gammaproteobacteria bacterium
AATCGGGCGAGCAGGGCATGCAGAACTTCGACGATGCGCTATTGAACCTTTACAAGGCCGGCACGATTACGCTCGAAGAGGCCATGTCGCATGCGGACTCGCGGTCTAACCTGGAAGCGAAGGTTAATTTCGGCGCTTAGATTGATTGGCCCGATTGGATTAGGAGAAGCGGGTGTTTTTTTCGGTGAATTCTGATATCTAACCACGAGTTGCAAACCCTACTGCCGCTGCTCCGCTGTCCACAAACCGGTGAGCATCTTCGTCAACAAGGCGGCGAGTTGGTATCTGAATCGGGTCGGAATGCCTACTGCATTGATGACAAAGACATACCATTGTTCGCCGAGAAGTTTTGTTCACGGGACGCACTAATCCAACAACGGCATTACGACGAAATTGCAGATGCTTACGCAGCCAACCTGGACTATCCACACACATTGGAGTACATGTCTTACCTCGACGAAGTACTTCAGGAAGTGGTTGATCTCGAAAAACTTGGCGTGGTTGCCGAAGTGTGCTGTGGCACAGGCGAAGCGTTCGCTCTTTTTGAACACTCAATTTCCAAAGGCGTCGGAATCGACGTTTCGTCATCAATGCTGCACAAAGGAAAGTCCTCTTTCGACAATTCCCGACTACACTTTGTACAGGGAGATGCGACGCAATTACCGCTGGCGGAAGATTCCTTTGATACCGTTATTATGTTGGGTGGCGTACACCATGTGCCGGATCGTATCGCCTTGTTCCGCCAGGTATTCAAGATTCTGAAGCCAGGTGGAACCTACATTTGGCGTGAACCAGTCAGTGACTTTTGGCTGTGGAAAATTCTGCGCGCCATTGTTTATCGCGTGTCGCCGATCCTTGATCATGCGACGGAACGGCCGTTGACCTGGAACGAGACCGTCCCCCTACTCGAAGAAATCGGCTTCGAAGTACAACATTGGCGAACCTGTGGGTTTTTCGGGTTTTGTATTTTTATGAATAGCGACGTGCTGTTTTTTAATCGTTTGTTTCGATTTATTCCCGGTATTCGACACATAACCAGGGCCTCCGCACGTTTCGACGATTGGTGTACGAGCTTGCCCGGACTGCGTCGTGCAGGGCTTCAGGTTGTCGGAAAGGCGATTAAGCCAGCAAAGGGTGAAAACGTATGAGCGGTAACATTGGGCTAACCGGCGTCATTATTATTGCAAGCATGTTTTGCACAGTAGTTGCGAACGTGCTGCTGAAGATAGGCTCCGGTGAACAGGGTATCGGCACTATCTGGCCGTTTAGCATGCTCAATATGCACACTTTTCTCGGAGCGATAGCGTTCGGCACCGCAATGCTTTTATATCTGATGGTATTGAAACGAACGCCGCTAAATCTGGCTCAGTCGATTTTTGCGTTACAGTTCGTTTTGGTGATTTTTGCGGCATACCTGGTCTTGGACGAGCCTATCGGTATGTTTAGGTGGATCGGAATTGCGCTAATCGCGGTTGGGCTGATTGTGATCGCTATTTCACCCGGCCCAACACTTCGGTGACAGGGCATGACTAAAAGTGCTGTAGGACCAGACGAGATAGAACAGCTAGGTTCACCCGATCGTTTTGGTCATTCATGGAATATTTTCAAAGAGATACTTCCTGTTCATGAAAAGCAGTTTCTGCGGTGGACGGTGGGGCTGGATAAGGCTGAATGGCGGGGCAAAAAGTTTCTGGATGTTGGTTGCGGGATAGGCAGAAACTCCTATTGGCCGTTTATCTACGCTGCGAAGTCCGGTCTCAGTATCGACATTGATGAACGAACTCTTGCAGTGGCACGCAATAATCTAGCGCAGTTTGAGGGTGCTACCGTCGAGAATCGCAGTGCTTACGACATTGGTGAGTCAAACCAATTCGATATTGCGTTCAGTATCGGCGTTATCCATCATTTGGAGAATCCGGTTGCGGCGGTCGTCGAGATGGTCAAGGCAGTTAAGCCCGGCGGAAAACTGTTGGTATGGTTGTACGGATATGAAAATAACGAATGGTTGATTCGCTATTTCAATCCAGTTCGAAAATTTCTCCTTAGCAAAATGCCTTTACCGTTGGTCTATGGTTTATCGTTTCCCGCAACGGCAATGTTGTGGTTTTTCCTGAAACTCGGATTCGGCCGAACAGAGTATATGTGTTTGATTCGCTCATTTTCGTTTCGTCATCTACGCGCGATCGTTTACGATCACATGATTCCTATTATTGCTTTGTACTATACAAAGAACGAGGCGATACGTTTACTGGAAGAGTCCGGCCTGGTCGACATAAGCGCGCACTGGGTGAATGAAATGTCCTGGACGGTAATTGGTATCAAGCCGGATTCGCAGGCGCCGTAAGATCAGGCTAGCTGATTATGTGTGGGATAGCTGGTTTTACAGTTCAACAACGAGGTTCATCGAGTAACAGTCGGGCGATACTTGAGTCCATGCTGGATGTGATTGGGTATCGCGGGCCCGATCAACGGGGCATGGAAATCGGCGACAAGATCGCGCTCGGTCAAAATCGTCTTGCCATCATGGAACCGCAGGGTGG
>JAZFYH010000267.1:0-7574 GCA_036443475.1 Gammaproteobacteria bacterium
GATGCCACGATGATCAGCATGACGCGGATTTCCGGGGTAGTAATCGTTGTGCTTGCAACCTTTCTGATTTACTACTCACCCGCAAATGCAAAAGTTGATGTTTCAGCCGTTAACGCGATTAAAACAACCGATATGGTAGCAGAGGTATTGACCGGGATGGATATTGATAACATTGAGTTTGAAGTACGGGACATAGAAGAAGCCAAAGCGTTTTATGGCGGATTGTTTTCCTGGTCGTATACGGATTATGGTCCCGAATACACGGAGTTCCATGGTGAAAATACAGTTGGTGGATTCTATTTGTCGAAAACGCCACGAATCGGGGGTCCACTGATAATTTTTCGTACTGAAGATTTGGGAGTCATGTACGAACTTGTAGAAAACACTGGTGTAAAAATTACACAGAATATTTTCGAGTTTCCAGGCGGCAAACGCTTCGAGTTCGAAGATCCCTCCGGCAACCGGCTCGCGGTGTGGTCTGACAAGTAACCTACTGGATGCTTACCATGAGCGATGATGTCGATGATGGACGGCACGATTTCGATTTTCTGCACGGAAAATGGCAAATCACCAATCAACGGTTGAAGGAACGCTTGACCGGTTGCCAGGACTGGCTCGAATTTCCGGCCGAGATGGAAACGCGACCTATACTTCAGGGCCTGGGTAATTACGACATCATGCGCACTACTTTTAACCGCAAGCCGTTCGAAGGGCTGTCACTGCGGTTGTTTTCACCAGAAGCAAGGAAGTGGAGCATTTATTGGGCGGATAGCGTGTCTGCAGTGTTGCAACCCGCGGTGGTGGGCCATTTTCAAGACGATACCGGAATCTTTTTTTGTGACGATCAGCACTTGGGGCAACCGGTTCGTTGTTGTTTTACGTGGTCTGAAATTACAGAAAAAACAGCACGCTGGGAACAGGCCTTCTCCGTCGATAACGAACAGACCTGGGAAACCAACTGGGTCATGCTATTTTCACGCGTTGCCTAAACCATGAATATGCCTGCGAAATTATTTGTAATCTTGGCACTTTTGATTGTGTTTGGCAGTCAACCAACCCTGGCGGTTGACGATGAAGCGTTGAAAATTGGTATTCGCCTCGCGGCCAACAACGGCATGATAGATGTCAATGCGCTCGCCGAAAAAATGACTGAGTATCAGCTGGAACGTGAACCTGTGCTAAAACCATACCGTCACGTGCTGGTGAAGTTTTTTAAAGAATTTTACAGTTCTGAAGAGGTTTACCTCGCCATGGGTTATGTCTACGCGGAACATTTCACGCTTGAGGAACTCAAGGAACTTGAAATTCTCTTAAGAAACCCACTTATAGCAAAGTTGCAACGTGAAACGCCGAATTTGCTGCCGATCATGTTGGGCGCAACAGAAGAATTACTTTTCAGTAAAGTCGATGAACTGCAAGTACGAGTGGCTGCAGAGGCCGAGCGATTGGATAAAGAGATCGACAGCCAGGATTGACGGGGTTGCGATGAATTCGCTATTGGGAATTGATCGTTTTTATTACCACAATCGCTATTTTTTTGACTTGGCTCCGCCGATAATTAATTTCCGCAAAAAATGACACACTTGCACTGTTCAGTGTTTCAAATTTCATGTACGTCTTGCCTTCCCAGGGTCATATAAGCTCAGCCACTAAGTCACGAAATCCTTAAGGGCGCACCCCTGGGTGAGCGGAATGTGAAATGAAGTAGGGGTATATACCTACAGGTACGGACCCCATGAGCCTGACCCGGTACGCACCGGGTGTAGATCCAGGGTGGAGTCCGCTACAAATACGAGGAAATTCGTCGTAATATCTTCGTACGTTGAAATTCGTTGTAGTGCAGACCGGCAATTTGAGCGTCGGTGACAGATTTGGGATGGGGGTGGCATGTTAATCAGCGGTGCACAACAGCTTGATTCGGCCACCATGGACGGTAGCCTTTTTTCGACCTCGGTTTACTGTGATCTGTCCAATAGTCGGCATCCAGAGGCCTGGAGTCGGTTCCTGGAAAAAGCGGGGCGTGAAAACCTGCTGGTCCATGCGCGCACCCGCTTCCGCCATTGTGAGCAAGAACCGAACTGCATGACGTTGCGCGCCGTCTGGGGTGGTGCGGAATCGCTGCATTTTAGCGACGGGCGGCACCTGCGGCTGGACGACGATTGTTTCATCATTTTGAATGATGACAGCAGCTACACTACGCAAATTGCCGCGGACCAACCGGTAAACTTATTTACCGCGTACTTTTGTACCGGCATGGTGCAGGAAGTCTACGCAGCATTTACGCGACCACTTGAAGAATTACTCGAAAACACCAATTTTATCAACGACGGGCAATTGCGATTCAACGAGCATGTGCGTGAACACGGTGGTGAAATCACCAATCTGCTGAAAGTGCTGGTTGCAGACGCGGAGCTTGGCAAGTCTGACGGCAACGAACTTCATGAACGTGTTATCGAGCTGTTATTCGCGATGATTCGTTCGGAAAATCGCATGTGGGCAGCCGCTGACAAACTTGGCCTTGCGCGTCACAACACGCGACACGAGTTGTTTCGACGGTTGCATCGTGCAAGAGACTTTATTCATGGCCATTACGAGCAGGATATCGATATCAAGGAGATGGCAGCACACGCGAGTATTTCTACCTGCCATTTCGTAAGGTTTTTCAAAAAGTGTTTCGACATTACACCGCACCAGTATCTATGCAAGAAACGGAGTATTGCCGCAGAGCGGCTCATAAAGAGCCAACCTGACATGCTGCTTGCCGAAATAGCCCAGAACGTAGGTTTCGAAAATCGGCAAACACTATTTCGTAATCTCAAGAAATTTACTGGGCAGGCCCCCAGCAGCCTGAGAAATTCCCAGGTAAGCTCAGTGCGTCAGATTCAGACAGCCGCTGAATAATTTTATACTGTCCCCTTACAAGTGGAATGTCGTAGGCTCGGAACCGCAAAAATCTTTATCATTTCCTGATTGAGCGCTAATCTATACGGACCGCTAGCTGGTGAAGGTCAGATGGCTGCTGAACATCGTGAACAACGCAATGCAATGCTCAAGCTCCTGTTTGAGCAGGGGCGGGCTTCGCAGCGCAGCGCAGCGCTGGCGGGCCTGATCATTGTTATTGGCCTCTGGACGGTTGCGCCAATCGGCTGGCTGGTTACCTGGTATGGTTTTTTACTGGGTACATCGTTGGCTCTCCTTTGGCTGATAAGCAAATTTTTTTCCGTTGCCGATGACCAAGAACATCTGGAGTATTACGCGAGATTGTATTTTGTCGGAATTATAATTTCCGGCTTGATCTGGGGCAGTTCAGCGTACCTGGTTTTTCCATTGTTCCCGATGCCCGATATGCTGGTGATTATCGTCGTTCTCGTCGGTATTACAGCGGGCAGTGCACTCGCTCTACCTGCATCGCATTGGTACTTCCTGGTTTTTGGTTTTCTGGCTATGACCCCGTTAGCTGTGCGTTTTCTGGAGCAAGGCGAGCAGGGTTACACCATTGCCGCGATTGCAGCGCTGCTGTTGATTCCTGCATTACATTTAGTCTCACTGGATCACTACGCCTTTATGAAAAAGATGGTCGATCTGGCGAACCGCAATGCCAGCCTGGCCTTCAGCTTGCAACAGGCGAACATAGAAATGACAGTGGAAATGTCACGCCACCAGGAATACGAGAAGATGGTACGCGATCGTGACAATGCACTACAGCTTCTGAACGATTTGGTTTTGGACGTTGACTCGGAATTCCAGCGGCGACTGGAACACCTGCTGCAATTTGGTTGTCGCCTGTTTCATATGGATTCTGGTGCGATTGCACGGATTAATGCCAATCGGTACGAGGTGTGGGCAGCTGCCAGCGCAACCGGACCACTTCCAGAAAAGGTTGGGCAGGTTTTCGATATTCTGGAAACGGTTTGCTCGCACACTGTAGTTGCAGCCGGGCCGGTTTACTTCGCGTCTGCTGAGGAGGCCGGTGCAAATATCCATCCAGAATCTCGAAAGAATGTCGGCAGCTACATTGGCATGGCATTGCGAGCAGACGGTAGAGCTTGGGGAACACTCAGTTTCTATAGCGAGCACCAGCGCAAGCATGAGTTCGTTACCGCTGATGTAGATTTCATGCGGCTCGTGGCTGGGTGGGTGCAAAGCAGCATTGAGTTACGCAAGTCAAAAAATGAATCGCAAAACCTGGAACGTGAAATGCGAATTGTTTTTGACGCAATGCCAATGCATATAGCGCACATCAATATGGAGGAGCAGTATACGTATGTAAACAGGCGCTACGTTGAAAAATTTTCCAGGGAGCGGCAGTCAATAGAGGGGCATCATGTCAGGGAAATTAATGGAGAACGTAACTACGAGCTAATCAAACCCTACCTGCAAGCCGCGTTGCGCGGCGAATATTGCAGTTTCGAGATTAAACCCTTCGACCGTATGACGGGTGAACAGGGTGACAGGTCTGTGGTGATCCAGTACATCCCCAACCGTACACCAGAAAATAAACAAGATGGATGTTTTGCGCTGATCATTGACGTTACACCCGATGAAGAAACCAGGACCATGCTGGCATCTATTGCCGAGCGCGACGTACTTACCGGTTTGGCGACACGAACATCGTTTATGGAACAGCTGGGACAGTTGCTCACGGATAAGCGTTCGCAAATGCAGGAACATTCCATTTGCCTGATTGACCTGGACAATTTTGCCGAGGTCAACGAACGCGGCGGACAACTCACTGGCGACGACGTGTTACGTCGTACCGCTGACCTGGTGCGTGCAAGGAAAAGAACCAGTGACTTGTTTGCACGGCTGGGTGGAGACGAATTTATCCTCTTGCTGCCAGATTGTCCGATCAACAGGTCGCATGGGATCTGCCGTGATTTTTGTCGTGCTGTGCAGGAAATGAAATTTGTATGGGGTAATCAGGAATTGATGGTTACGGTAAGTATCGGGGTGATCAGTTTTCCCGGAACTATCAGTGACGAGGATTACCTGCTGCAACAGGCGTACGTCGCGCTCGAGCAAGCTAAGAAATCTGGGAAGAACCGGGTTAAATCCCTGCAACTCGAAGCCTCCGAATCACGCAATAGAACCGCCTAAATTTACGTCATTCGCTGAGTTTTTTAGTTCGAGCCACCGCTCTGGTAGTAATTAATGTTGTAGCATTCCGGTTTGCGTCGTAACAAGTCCCATGAATTGTGGTAGATGACATTGTCAAGGTGGTGCATGCTTTTCTCTATGTATTCGAGATAGGGGCTGTTACCGCCGAAAAAAGCGGCCATATATTTCTTTGCGTTGCAGAAACTTTTCCCTAAACGATTGTTCAGAGTCATGCGAACGAAATTGGGCGTTTTCTCAAGCAGGTTCTGCGGCGAACTGTAATTTACGTTAATGCTGCCGTCTTCTTGTACTTGTTGCGCTACACCGCCCTTAAAAAATTCGTCGTACAGTCGATCACGGCACTTTTCCAGGTAACAGCGGTCTGCCATTTGCGCCAGCATGTCGGCTGTGCCAAGCAGGTGGCCCACCATCATGTAACCTTCATCATCGACATGGATTTGATCCAGCGGAATTTCGTAACCAGTAAAGTGGACGATAGTTGAAGCATACTTTGCCGCATCAGTGAAACCAACCCGCGACAGGAACAACTCGAGAAAATCACCGCTGCGACCGACATGAGTCAACGTGTACTCCGCACCATCTTTGTGCGCCTGGTCGTCGATGCTGCGTATGTACCCGATGTCGTGGAATATGGCGGTCAGCAAACCGACTATTGCACGACGCGGGCCTAGTTCAGGCTTGCGCTTGGGAGACCGTTCGTAGCCATGTATGAGCCTTGCCATGGCAAGCGTGACATCCATGGAATGTTGCAGGTCATGATAGGTTGTCTCGCAGCCGTGATATTCTTGATGCTCACCGCGAAACATCTGGCCAAACTCGATAAATCCTGTTTTTAGCGGTGAGATATCGGCTTTCGGATAAAGATCCAGGTAGAGCTCCGAAACGGCAGCACAAACGGCGTCCGTGTCACAGACCTGAACGGTATTTGTGATGTCGTAATCACTGCGGCGATCCCGCATCCTCAACATCCCCCTAATTCAACCACCCCCCGTGGGGGTAGACGGCTAGGATAAAACATTGGACTTTGTTGGACAAAGTTTTTAGTCAAAAATTGAGAAATTTCACCCATTATTTAGCTGAAAATTCGGCAATAACGGGAGCGTGATCGGACGGACGCTCCCACATCCGCGGCTCCCTATCTATGTTGCACGCCGTGCACGTTGCAGCAAACGCGTCATTGGCAAGAATATGATCTATACGTAAGCCGTGGTTGCGTCGAAATCCTCCTGCGCGGTAGTCCCACCAACTGAACGTATTTGGCGCTTGTTCAAACAAGCGAAAACAGTCCTTGAGCCCAAGATCGAGCAATTTACTGAACGCAGATCTCTCATCCTCGCTGCAGAGAATTTTGTCGCGCCACGCCTCCGGGTCATGCACATCCACATCCTCAGGCGCGATATTAAAATCGCCGGTTACCACCAGACATTGAGAGATCGCTAATTCCTTTTGCAGCCAGCGCGTCAAGGCTTGTAACCATTCAAGCTTGTAATGGAATTTATCCGAACCTACATACTGCCCGTTTGGGATATAGAGATTGATGACTCTTACGCCCGTAACGGTTGTCGCAATGACACGTCGTTGCGAATCGTCGTAGTCGGGAATTCCGATGAGCGTATCGGAAACGGGTGATTTGCTGAGGATTGCCACGCCATTGTAAGCAGGCTGCCCGGAATACACCGATGCATACCCAGCCTCCTGCAACTCGTCTGTGGGAAAGTTTTCGTCTTTTGATTTGGTTTCCTGCAGGCAGATTACATCGGGTTCCTGTACGGTCGCCCAGTCCAGGATGTGGCCCAGACGAACACGCAGTGAATTGACATTCCAGGTAGCAATTTTCACTGCCTATATTTCCAGACCATGCAGGCGTCGTCGCACCTGTCTGCTGCGCCAGGAAACACCTAGAATCCAGCCAATGAAAAGCAGGCCTATAGCGGCGGCAATTATCCATCGCGTGTTCTTCGCAAGGGTTGTCTCGCCAGTCTTTCGTGCAACGTCGGCCGCTTGTTTTTTAATCATTTCAAGCTCTGTCTCAAGTTCGGCGATGTGTTCACCAAGCCGCAGATTTTCTGCAACAAGCTCGGGATCTACGACCACAGTTGTTTCTGCAACAGCGGGATCGTTCACAAGTTCTACGACCCTTGCTTGCAGCCTTGTTATTTCTGCCTCAAGTTCTGCCGCACGAATGTTCCCGGGCACGCTGGCCGTGATATAGGCTTCCCGCACCCAACCGCTAGTGCCGTCCGCAAGACTAACTTGGATAAAATCACCTTGGCGTGAAATTTCTTCAAGCACGTCGCCGGACTCGAGTAGACGAATGCGCTGCGAATCGGCCATCGGCTCGGCAGTCATGCTCAGGTAAAGTCGCTCCGCGACGTACAGCGTATCGCCGGTTGCCGCTTGTACCGAAGCAAACATACATAGGCCGGTTAGCAGGAATAAGCATCGAATCATTCTGT
>JAZFYH010000268.1:0-11686 GCA_036443475.1 Gammaproteobacteria bacterium
ATTTCAACACAACTTTGGCGCTGAAGTAATATCACTTAGCGATAATTATCGATCTACGGGTGTTGTATTAGATGCAGCGCATAACCTAATTCAACACAATACGCAAAAGAATGCGATCAAGCTGACACCGCATCAATCGCGCGGTGAGCTGATTCAATACTATTCGGCGGCCAAGCCAGGTAGAGAAGCTGACTACATTGTCGCAGCCATAGAAAATTATGTCGGTGGCACTAGTCATTTGGCGTTGGAAAGCATCAAGGACAAACATAAGGCTGAATACACTTTTGCCGATGTAGCGGTGTTATTTCGTACCAGGGCGATAGGTCGGGCTTTAGTAAAGCGTTTCAGGCAATCCAACATACCGGTTCAGTTTGGTGACAACACGCCGGTGCTTTCCAAACCACCATTTAGCATCATTGCCGATGTACTGCGGCTCTATATCAAGTCGCAAGACATGGTCTCATTGGACAATTTTCTCATGCGTGCTTTGAATTGGAGCGCGAAAGATCGGCAAAAAATCCTTCATGCTGTGCATAGCGCCAATATGGATTGGCGCGATCTCGATCCAAATCAATTCAATCAGTCCGCAGCTGCTGCATTCAGAAACTGGGTATTGTTTTATCGAGCGTTATCCGAAGTGTTGCAACGGTCCGGAGTAATCGGCGCGGTGCAAGCGATATTGGAAAATTACTTACCAGATGAAAAACTCAATTACAGTCAAATACTCACCAAGGATGCCATTCTACAGCTTGCCGAGGAAGCGCAGGCCGATGTGGAACAGTTCATCGCGCAACTTACCTTGGATAGCTACACGGATATCGGCCGTTTTAAGGCAGACCGCGTGCGATTATTAACCTTTCACGCTGCCAAGGGGCTAGAGTTTCCCATTGTATTTATTACCGGCGCTGAAGAAGGCATTGCGCCGATTACCAAAGATGATGCTGATTTGGAAGAAGAACGGCGTTTATTCTATGTCGCCATGACCCGCGCCAAAGACGCCTTGCATATCACTCGCAGCAAAGAGCGTAGCTTGTATGGTGAAACCCGGCTTACCCAACCATCACGTTTTATCCAAGAACTACCTTCGGATTTGCTAGAGACCGTCGCGGAACAAGTTAGCAAACAAAACCCCGATACTGAGCAGCTGTCTTTTTTTTAAAACTTGGTTACAGGATTGTCCGACCGAGTGCCGATTGGATCAGCCAAACTGCAAATTTGCCGGTCTTGTTTTCGATATCCAACGCCGGATTCAGCTCCACGACTTCCATGCTCAACAGACGGCCGCTTTTCGCCAACTGTTCGCACACCAGGTGGGACTCCCTGAAATTCAGGCCACCTGGTACCGGTGTGCCGGTGCCCGGTGCGACCGATGGATCTGAACCGTCAAGATCGTAAGAAAGGTGAATGCAGTCGGCCTTGGAAACAATATCAATGGCTTCGTCAATACAGACACGTATGCCACGCTCATCAATTTCACTCATCGAGTAGACACGCACACCCGCCTTATCAATCATGTCACGCTCGTTCTGATCAATATCACGCACACCAAAAATGGCAACATGTTCGGGTTTGACCATGGGTGAAAATCCAGCCAGTTCGCTCAGTTCCTTTTTGCCGAATCCAAGCACGTGTGAAAGCGGCATGCCGTGAATGTTTCCGGATGGGCTCGTTGCAGGCGTGTTCATATCTGCATGTGCATCAACACAAAAAACGCCAAGTGTTTTTTTCTTGGTACGTAGTTGCCGCGCAATACCTCCGATGCTGCCAATGGCCTGCGAGTGGTCACCACCAAGAATCAACGGGAAGCGGCCAGCATTAAGGTCCGCTTCGACAACATCAGCCAATTCATCACAACATTGTCGAATAATCGGTAAGAATCGCGCGTTGGGGTCGCCAACGTCCTGGGCTTCCATGGCGACTTGCCCGATGCTGTGATGACCGACCACTTCATGGCCCATGCTTTCAAGTTTCGGTACCAGGCCGGCAACACGAATGGCGGATGGACCCATATCCGTGCCGCGTCGGCCCGCTCCCAAATCCAGGTGAACGTTGGTGATACTGATTCTCATATTGCTATCCATCGCCTTCGGGAAACCTGAATTCTACCGGTTGCGGGTGGGGTTTCGCCATGGATGAAAAAAAGGCAGGCGGAGGTTAGAGTAGATGCCCCACCCAAGGCGAGGGACGGACCATGAGAAAGGTATTTGATATTTTCGATCTCACGACACCGGCCCAGATTGGCCCGCGGAAAGGCCCCACCAAGGCAGTCGACTATCGCAAACTTCCAACGATTAGGCTTGAAGCTGGGACACGATACCGATGTCCGACACAGGCTTTCGAATCGGACATCGGTTGCGATAGCCCGGCACTGCTGGTAATGACCGACCTTAGCAAGGTGGCAGCCGTGACCGTCGAGCCGAACGTATCGATCGAACAGGCGCTGGAAAAAATGAAAAGCAGTGGTGTGCGCTCACTGCTTGTAACGGACGTGCAACAAGAAATTGTGGGCCTTATTACCGCGAATGATATCCAGGGTGAGAAGCCCCTGCAATTCTCACAGGAGACCGGCGTCAGTCATTCCGACGTGTTGGTTCGCGATATCATGACAAAACGTAACGACATGGAAGCCATTCCGATTGATCACGTACAGGATGCGAGAGTAGGCGACATTGTTGAAACACTTAAACGGGCGGGGCGGCAACATGCGTTGGTCATGGAAGGGGAACATGGCAAACAGTTCATCTGCGGGATTTATTCTGCAACACAAATAGGTCGAGCGCTCGGTATCAAGCTCGAAGACACCGGGTTTGCTGCAACCTTTGCAGAACTGGAAAAAGCATTGGCCGCATCAAAAACGTAACAACCTGCAATAGTTATTTTTGCCGACGTAAATCGGACAATTCTTTTTACCCGACTGCTGTGAACTACGGAGGTAGGAAATGTTGTTTGTAATACCAGACCTGATTTCCAGCGAACAAGTCAGTGTGGTACTGGACGGTTTGTCGAAAACGGAATTTACTGATGGTCGACCTACCGCCGGGCTCGCCTCGCGATCGGTTAAAAATAATCTGCAGGTAACCTGGGAAGACAAGACAGCAGAACCTGCTCGTAAGCTGATACTTGATGCATTAGATGCCAGCCCGATGTTCCAGTTCCTGGCACTACCTAAGATGGTTTTGCCGCCAACTTTTAACAAGTATGAAAATGGCATGGACTACGGTGACCATATTGACCACGCTATTCTAGGTAAGCCGTTGGGTCTGAGCGTGCGGAGTGATATTTCCTTGACGCTCTTTCTTACTCCACCGGGCGATTACGACGGTGGTGAGTTGGTTTTAACCCGGGATGGCCGGGAAATTCCGATTAAACTTGATGTCGGACAGGCCGTGATTTATTCGGCCACTGCCATACATAGGGTTAACCCGGTAACCCGTGGTGCACGAATCGCGGCCGTTACCTCGGCGCAAAGCCTGGTGGCCGATGAAACCCGACGAGATATGCTCGGCGAAATCACGCAGGTATTGCGCTGGGTGCAGGATATGTCTCCGGAAGGTGATGAAACAAAAGTTCTGCAAAAGGTTTACGCCAACCTGATTCGGATGTGGGCTGAATCTTGAAGCAAGCCCTGTTTTGTCTGGTACTAATTGCCAGTTCAAGTCTGTTAGCCGAACGCCTGCCGTCACTTCCAGAACCGATGACCAATAATGCCAGTGCATCGGTTCACACCGGGCAGGACACATTTATATTAAGTGCTATGGGCCTGGGTCCCGGTAAAACGTGGCGCGATACGTTGTCATCAGCCTACTTACTGAAAGTTGGCGATCCTGAGTGGCGAAAGCTTCCGGATGTGCCCGGACCGAGCGGCCGGTTGGCTTCAATTGCGGTGGCCGTGCGCGGCAAGTTTTTCGTTTTTGGTGGTTATACCGTTACAGAAGACGGTACTGAAATTTCCGCGCAAACCGTGCATATGCTTAATCCATTGCAACCCAAATGGATTGAAAAAGCGCCCATGCAGATACCGGTCGATGACACGGTCGCCGTGGTCTATCAGGATCGCTACGTGTACTTGGTCAGTGGCTGGCACGACCTCGGCAACGTCAATTTGGTGCAGGTCTATGACGTTGAATCCGATACATGGACCCAGGCTACACCGTTTCCCGGCTCTCCGGTGTTCGGTCACGCTGGCGGAATAGTCGGTAACGTAATGATTATTTGTGACGGCGTAAAAATATCGATTAAGTCCGAAGGTAATCGTGAATTCAGTATGTCCAACGAATGCTACCGAGGTGAAATTGATCCTGGGGATTTTCGCAAAATTGCCTGGTACACAGTAGCTGCGCATCCGGAAAAACCGCGTTATCGCATGGCCTCAACGAGTGCTGCAAACATGGTGTTGTTCGCCGGGGGCAGCGAGAACCCTTATAACTACGACGGGATCGGGTACAACGGTATTCCTTCCGTACCTGAAAATATTGTACTGGTTTATTCGACCACCGAAAAACGCTGGTCCGACACCACTACAGGACAGGGTATATCTCAGGCGAGCATGGATCACCGGGGTTTTGTACAGGTAAGTGATGCAATGGGTTATTGCCTAATAGGCGGTATGCGCGAACAGCAACAAGTGGTGTCCGATTCTTTCTGCTGGATTCCGTGAGAACATGCTTAAACTAGTTTTTGGCGCTCTCATGATCAGTTTTTCGGCGGTATTCGTTAAACTGGTTGATGTCGGTCCAACGGTCTCCGCTTTTTACCGCATGCTTCTAGGCGGCGGTGCGTTGGCGTTGGTGGTTCTCTATCGCCGCGAATCATTCTGGTTTGGTAAACGCGCGATGATTGCCGCGTCCGTCGCTGCAATATTTTTCACCTTAGATCTGGTGTTTTGGCATCGCAGCATTCTTTATGTCGGTCCGGGACTTTCCACCTTACTTGCGAACTTTCAAGTGTTCATCCTGGCGCTGGCAGGTTGGTTGCTCTTTAGCGAACATATGAGCAAACAAGCCATGCTTGCCATTCCATTAGCCATGATCGGGTTGGGGTTACTAGTATTGCCGGAGTGGGAAAACCTTGGCGCTGATTATCACCTGGGCGTCTGGTTTGGTTTGCTCACAGCAGTGTGTTATGCCGGTTACCTGATTACCTTGCGCAAGACGCACTTGTCCGACGCCGCACCGTCGCATTACTCGAACATGGCCATCCTGTCGTTGATTTGTGCGGCCATGCTGGCGCTGGTGCTGGTGGCTGAAGGTGAATCCTTTCTATTACCGGGATGGACTGACTTCTCATGGCTGCTTACCTACGGCATCGTGGCGCAGTTGATCGGTTGGGTGCTGATCTCAAAAGCAATTATTGAAGTACGCGCCACACAAGTCGGGTTGATATTGTTGTTACAGCCAACTTTCGCTTTTGTATGGGACGTGTTGTTTTTTTCGAGACAACTTACCGTATACGAAATTGCCGGTGCGGTGCTTGCATTAGTTGCTATTTACCTGGGTGGAATACGCCGTACGGAAGCAATTGCCAACTAGGTCCGGATTCAGCCCAGCACATTCAGTGCTGAGGGCAATATTTCAATATCAAGGTGCGTTGCGCCGGTTTCTATAATTTCGCCATCGGCATGTACTGGCATGGGCATGTCGGAAACCAGGCGCATTGATTTGCTGCGCAGAAAAGTAACCGCAGCTTTATCAAGATGCGTGCCCCGCATCACATGAGGTAACAAACCAAGAATGCCAATTCTGCCCAGGCCGTCCGCGATAATAATGTCCAGTTTACCATCGTCAATTTCGGCAAGCGGTGTAATGTGGAACGCGCCACCGTAGACTCGACCGTTTGCTGCAGCAACCAAGGTTACACGTTGTTCAATTGCGCCTGCGTCGTGTTCAACCCGAATTTTTGGCAAGCGGTAATTCATCAGCAGAATTTTCGTCAGCGCGGCGAAGTACACAGCATTACCGCGCAACCAGGAAATCAGGTTGGCTTCCAATGCAACCTGTGCGTCAAAACCAAAGCCGATTCCATTGGCGAAGAAATACTGATTGCAACGACCAATATCGACCTTGCGCGATTTTCCCTCGGCAATTACCTGACATGCCTTCTGCCAATCATTGGCAGCAGACAGCATTTTTGCGAAATCATTACCCGTGCCTACAGGGATTATGCCCAGTCGGGTCTGTTTGCCGGCACGCATAATGCCATTGACGGTCTCGAATACGCTGCCGTCACCACCGACAATTAAAATGGTTTTAGTGCCTTTACATGCATATTGCTGCGCCAATTCGGTAGCGTGTCCGGGGCGATTGGTAAGCCGCGCTTCACATTCCACCCCCAGTTCTGCCAGGCGGCGCACCACAGCCGGCCCCATCCGCGCACCGTTACCGCGACCCGAATGAGGATTGATAATGAGTTGAACGACCGGCATATCGAGTGACTATCGTGACCAAGCTTTTTAAAACGTCATTCTATCAGCCACGGTGTTATGGGTCCGAAAGGCCGTCTTTACACAGTGCTACAATTTGGTTCTGCCACGGGAAATCGAGACACCGCGGATGCTGGATCTTGCAATAAAGATTGTACTTGCCTACCTGACCGGCTCACTCGTTGGCAGCTTGTTGGTTGGCAGGCTGATAGGCGGCATTGATATCCGCAAAGAAGGCAGCGGTACCGCAGGCGGCACAAACGCGTTGCGCACGCACGGCAAGCTATTCGCGTTTTGGGTAGTGCTAATCGATGTCGGCAAGGGTGTACTTGCCGTTTTGCTGATTCCAAAACTTGCTATTTTCGGCCTGGAAACGCTGCCTGCAACATGGCAGGCCGTCTCCTGCGGCATGGCCGCCATGGTCGGTCATGTCTGGCCGGTTTTTTTCGGATTCCGCGGCGGCAAAGGAATGGCGACATTCCTGGGTGTGCTTGGCGTGGTTTCTTTACCGGCGCTGGGTGTCAGTCTGGCAACCTGGTTGGTCGTGTTGGTGCTTTCCGGATTTGTCGGTTTGTCGACCATCATTGCTGCGATCGCGGTGCCCGCTTTTGCGTTCACCGTGACGGGTATACAGGGACCACTCTTCGCGTTTGGTATCGCCATGGCACTGTTCATCGGATACACCCATCGCAGTAATATTTCCCGCATGCTGGATGGTTCCGAACATCGCTTTGAAAAAGTCATGTTGTTCCGCAGGTTGAAAAGTTAGGCGATGCGCATCCGTCGAGAAAATCTCATAAACAAACTTGCTGATGGCAGATTTCATTCGGGACAGGTTTTGGCGCAGGAAATGGGCGTAACGCGGGCAGCCATCTGGAAACAGGTACGCGCGCTTGCTGATATTGGTCTTGATGTTTTCAAAGTTCCTGGCAAGGGATACCGTCTGTCCCAACCGCTCGAACTTCTGGATCTTGAAAAAATAAAGGCCGCCGCTGGTAATGCGGCCAACAGCATTTCGTATTGGGCGGTGGAGACCGAAGTCGACTCGACCAATGCGCTACTGCGCGAGCGCGAATCCGTGTCAGGCATGGAAGTCTGCATCGCTGAGTGCCAAATGGCGGGAAAGGGCCGACGGGGCCGGTTGTGGGTATCACCATTCGGCGCAAATATTTATCTTTCGTTTTCCATGCAATATGCGGAAATGCCTGCTGACGTGTCGGCCGTCGGACTGGCGATTGGTGTGTTGTGTGTCCAGGCATTGGAGAAAAAAGGAATTCGTGGCATCGGGTTGAAGTGGCCCAATGATCTTGTTTGGCGTGGCAGAAAATTGGGGGGCATCCTGCTTGAAATGGACGGCGAGGCAGCAGGACCCTGCAAACTCGTTATTGGTGTGGGCATTAACGTACACATGTCGGTTGAACAGCGTGATGTTGCTGGAAACACTCCAACTGATCTCACTGAAATCGGTAACCCACCTTCGAGGAATGAATTGGCTGGTGCGCTAGTGGCGGAACTGGTTAACGGCATGAAATTGTTCCAGCAACAGGGATTTTCAGCATTTAGCGACGCTTGGTATGCACACGATGTTCTGGTGGGTTGTACCGTAGATGTAGAGTCTGGAACTGAAACTGTGCGCGGTTCAGTTACCGGTTTTGCAGAAAACGGCGCGTTAGTCGTCCGTACTGTGAGTGGCGTAAGGGCTTTTATGAGCGGTGAAGTTAGTGTCAGAGATTTACATGTACCTTAACGGTAAGGACAGTATTCGAGGTTTACATGCACCTGCTGCTTGATGTCGGAAATTCGAACCTTAAATGGGGATTGCATGATGGAGCGGCAATTATTGAAACCGGGCATATTGCGATTAATCCCTTGGTGGAATCCAGCCTTGAGAGCATTAACCCCGGAAACAAGTCAGTAAAACATGTCGCAGCGGCAATTGTTTCCGGTGACGCGCTGACGTCTAAGTTGAATGCGTGGACAGTTGACAGGTTTGATATGGCATTGGAACTTGCCGTAACACAACGCGAAGCATTGGGCGTCCGTTGCGCTTATGAAAATCCTGAACAACTCGGTGTTGATCGCTGGGCTGCAGTGGTTGCGGCGTGGCATCAGGACAGAAAACCGGTAATCGTTGTTGATTGTGGAACCGCCATCACGGTCGATGCAGTGGACGCGAATGGTCAGCACCTGGGTGGTTGGATAGCGCCCGGTCGGTCACTGATGGAGAAAAGCCTGGTACAAGGCGCGTCCCGAATTCCGGCGGGAAAGGGACAGTACAAGTCTGGCCCGGCAAACATTACAAGAGACGCAGTATTTTCAGGGACGACTTTGGCGACGGCGGCTTTTATTGACCGGGCCGTGAGTGCACTGCGATCCGATACCAACGATTACCAATGCATCGTTACCGGTGGTGACGCAAAGTCCTTGCTTACACACTTGACCAGCCAGTACAAGCATCAACCGCATCTGGTACTCGAAGGTGTGATGTTACTAGCGGGGGAAATGCAATGAGGTTGCTTGCATTAATCTTTTTATTGGCGAACCTTGCGACCATGACTTGGGTCCGCAATTTTTCACCGCATGCAATAGACCAGGCGCCATTTGGTCGTTTCAGTGAAGTGGACCTCGGCGTTGGTCTCGAGCTGGTTATAAATCGTGATGTTGTAGATGCCACTGAGGCAATCACAGGACCGGATGTTCCGCCGCAAGACATGCAGACGGAAGCCGTTGCCGGCTATGAAACGGAAGCGGAACGGTTACTGGAGCCCATTACGCAGGTAGCTGAGAACACGAGTCCAGTGAATGTTGTGGCGACGATTGATCAGCAAGTCAGGGAATGCGTGGAACTTGGGCCCTTTTCTAATGAAGACCTTGCAAGCGTCGCCGCAGTGCGCTTGCGCGATATCGGCTATAGCCCGACATTACGCGAATCGGGGGGGCAGATTCGTTCCGGGTTCTGGGTATACCTACCGCCTTATAGCAACCGGCAGGACGCGGAGCGTGCCGTCGCAGATTTGAGGCAGAAGGGGACGACAGATTTGTTCGTGGTTACCGGCAGTCAACAACTGAATGCGGTCTCACTGGGCTTGTTCAATAACAGTGACCATGCGGATCAACGTGCGGCCGTGATTGGCAGGCTTGGCTATACGCCCAGAATTGCAGAGCGTTTCCGCGACGCCACTGTATTTTGGATCGAGTACCGTGAAAATCCGGATAATCCGCTGACACCAGAGGACGTTGGCGTGTTTGCGAATGCGTTGGAATTGCCGGAACAACATGTAATCGTTTGCGGTAGTGGTTGATTAAACGGGCAATGCCGGTTACCGAGCGCACCGTGTAGTGTGAGGTTTAGGTAAGGAGGTAAAATTGGGAGGGTTGAGTAAAGCCATAAAATTGCGAGGTTTAAGCAGGGCTGTAAAATTGCGAGGTTTTTTTCAAAAGAATAGAATTCGCATCCTTTTCAAGCTGGTGTAGCTCAGTTGGTAGAGCAGCGGTTTTGTAAACCGCCGGTCGGGGGTTCGAGTCCCTTCACCAGCTCCACATTTTTCCGCTCGGTCGGCGGTACTAAAATGCAATTTTATGACAAGTGAGGCTAGCAAAGAGTTTCGACGTTTCAGTGAGCCGGAAGCGGAAGAACTAGCACGCCGGTATTTCCACTTGATAGGTTCGGCAACCGTTCTGAACGGCGAAATAGACCAGAATTTTCTAATCAGTGTTGATCGTGGCGACAAGTACGTATTAAAAATTTCGCCGCAAAACAGTGACCGGAACTGGTTGACCTGCCAAGCGGAACTGCTTGACCACTTGCAATCCAAGCAACTCAATATTGCTACACCAAAACCGATACGCGATATCAATAAAAACTACGTTAGTGAACACGTTTCTGGTGAACATGCGTTTCCTTTGCGCATGCTTGCATGGATTGAAGGCGGGTTGCTGGATGTCGTAGAGCATTACGACGAGCAATTGTTGCAAAACCTTGGTCAATCGGTTGCTGCAGTTGACATGGCATTACGTGACTTCACTCATCCTGCAACCGACCGACACTTGAGGTGGGATACACGTAACGTAATGGAACTCGAATCCAGTCTTGCTGCGATAAATAACCGGGAGCGGCGTAAATTAGCTGTTGACCTGCTAGGTTTACTTCCTCAAAAATTGCTAACGCAGTTAAAACAATTTCCAAGATTCGTGATTCATAATGATGGTGGCAACCAGCACAACATGCTGGTTACAAAACATGATAAAAAATGGCGTGTTAATGGAATTATCGATTTTGGCGACGCCGTATTAACACATCGTGTGTTGGGGCTCGGAATAGCATGTGCGTACGCATCCTTCAGTGCAAAAAGTCCGAAAACAGCCATCAGTTTCGTAACGCGCGGTTACATGAAAGTCGCAACGCTATCCAGGGGCGAACTTGCAGTCGTGCCCTGGGCAACTATTGCACGTTGGCTGGCTACGGTCATTGTGGCAGCTAGGCGTGCGACGAGTGAACCAGACAATTCTTATGCACAAGTGAGTGCCGAACCTGCCTGGAGCGCACTCGAAACATTGATTGAACATGATATTGATGGACTTGGATTCGAACTGGCAGAGAGGAATGTCACTTGATCATGCGCGACGAAGAAATCCTGGCCATCCGAAAACGGCATTTTGGGCGTGGCCTTTCGTTGTCCTACCGGCAACCGCTCACTATCGTTCGAGCCGAAGGCCAGTATTTATACGACTCGAGCGGAAAGCGTTTTCTTGATTGCATAAATAATGTCTGCCATGTTGGTCATTGCCACCCGCACGTAGTAAAGGCGATAAGTGATCAAACAGCGCGACTGAATACCAATACGCGTTTCCTGCATCCACTGCTTGCCGAATATGTCACGCAGCTCGCCGCAAGATTTCCCGAGCCGTTGAAAGTCATTTACCTAGTCAACAGCGGCAGTGAAGCGACCGATCTCGCACTGCGTTTGGCGAAATGTTACAGCGGCGCGAATGATGTGATTGCACTTGAAGGCGCTTACCACGGTCACACCCAAGCTGCGCTCGATGTCAGTCATTACAAGTTTGCGGGTCCAGGAGGCGCGGGCTGTCCTAGCGCCACGCATGTTGTGCCCATGCCATGTACTTACCGCGGTGAATATCGTGACAAATCGTGCGCCGGGGCCGAATACTCGACCAAAGTAGTCGAAAAAATTGCCGAAATGATGGCTAACGACAATCCGCCGGCTGCGTTCATTGCGGAATCCTTACTGTCCGTGGGCGGACAGGTGG
>JAZFYH010000269.1:0-2537 GCA_036443475.1 Gammaproteobacteria bacterium
GTACCAATACCATGTCGAACACGGCCCCTTGCCGGTGGAAGGCCCAAACAACGGAGCAATACGGGGTAGCTCATTGGTCGCGCTTGCGCGTGGCGAGCTAAATCAACCTGAAGTCCAGCGAGATGCAAAAAGGATTCTCAGACTTGCTCTGGATTTGCAGTTAGGCGGCAGGCCGCTGCATACGCGCCGTGTCGTGAGCGAGATGAAGGTTTGAGTGGGAGGCAAAAGAGTCTGATTCGACTGGGTATCAACATAGACCACGTTGCAACCCTTCGGCAGGCGCGCCGCACCTCTTACCCAGATATCATGCAGGCAGCCAAGCTGGCCCTGTCAGGTGGTGCGGACAGTATCACCGTGCATCTGCGGGAGGACCGACGTCATATCCAGGACGGTGACGTAACGCTACTGGTTGCTGAAAACGGATTGCGCCTCAATCTGGAGATGGCTATTACCGAAGAAATGGTCAACATTGCCTGTGGTCTGAGTCCGGAGAATTGCTGTCTGGTGCCCGAAAAACGCGAAGAGCTGACGACCGAAGGTGGGCTCGATGTTGCCGGGCAACTTGAAAAGGTTAGCAGTGCCGTGGATCGTTTGACTCAAGCCGGCGTGCGGGTCGCGCTTTTCATTGACGCGGAAGCTGAGCAATTGGAAGCGGCTGTTGCCGCGGGATGTGAGGTTATTGAGCTGCACACTGGTATGTACGCAGACGCTAAAGAAGGTGCTGACCGTGATCGGGAGCTTGCGCGACTGACCGCAGCTGCCAACAAGGCTGAAGAGCTCGGGATAACCGTGCACGCGGGGCACGGATTGACTGTTCAAAATGTCTCGGCCATCGCCGCACTGCCACAAGTCGAGGAACTGAACATTGGGCACGCAATTGTTGCTCGTGCGGTATTCATCGGCATTGCCAATGCAGTTGCAGAAATGAAACAGGCAATTCGTAAAGCGGAGACAACATGATATTCGGAATCGGTACCGACCTCTGCAAAATTGCCCGGATAGAAAGGGTTTACGCTAAGTATGGTGACCACTTTGTCGACAGGTTACTCATGCCGCGGGAGCATGAAGACTTCACCAAAACTCGCAATCCAACCAGATTTCTCGCCATGCGGTTTGCCGCGAAGGAAGCCATTGTTAAGGCAATGGGAACGGGTTTTCACCAGGGAATCTGGATTCGCGATGTGGGCATCTACCAGGAAACTTCTGGTAAACCCTCTGTTCTGTTAAGTGAGAAAGCACGCAAAAAGTGCCAGGCGCTCGGCGCTGGCAAAGCATTTGTAAGTTTGACAGATGAAGATGGATTCGTTGTGGCTTTTGCCTTGCTGCTACGCGCAGACTAAGTGCATCCTGACTGAGGTCAAACGGTGACAGTATTTGTATTTGACATAGAAACCATTCCCGATACCGAAACCGGGCGGAAACTTTATGGGCTTGAGGGATTGACCGATGAGGACGTGGCTAAGGCCATGTACCAGTTACGTAGACAGAACACGGGTCATGATTTTCTGCCATTGCATCTGCATAAAGTTGTCGCTATTTCGATAGCAATGCGTTCCCGGGATACATTCCGGAGTTGGTCACTTGGGGACGCCCATTCAAACGAAGCGGAGCTGGTTACGCGTTTTTTCGAAGGTTTGGATAAATATACACATGTTCTGGTGAGTTGGAACGGCAGTGGATTTGACCTACCGGTATTGCATTATCGTTCCATGTTGCACTCGGTGCCTGCGGCCAGGTACTGGGAAGCCGGAGATGGCGAAAGAGAGTTTCGTTACAACAATTATCTGTCGCGGTACCACTGGCGTCATATTGACCTGATGGACGTGCTTGCCGGTTTCAATCCACGGGCTAACGCCCCGCTGGACCAGGTCGCCATCCAATGTGGGTTTCCGGGCAAGCTCGGTATGGCCGGTAGTAAGGTTTGGGATACCTGGCTGGCGGGTGATATCGACTCCATCCGCAACTATTGTGAAACGGATGTGCTCAATACTTACCTCTTATACCTTAGGTTTGAGCATATTCGCGGGAAAAATGATAATTCAATGGACGCCAAGGAGCAGGAACTGGTCGCGGAATTTCTTGAAAATTCCGACAAGCCCCACCTGCGTGAATTTCTGGATGCATGGCGAGACTGACTGCCACTGTTGGCCCAGCTATTTCCAACAAGTTTGAGTCTATTACCAGCATGGCAATAAACCGAGAACCCTTTGAGGCAACCATTGACGCCCTGGCGCATGATGGCCGTGGCATTGCGAGGGTAAACGGTAAAACTGTTTTTATTGAAGATGCGCTTCCTGGCGAAAGAGTCATGGCGCGCCTGGTAAAAAAACGTCGCGGTTTTGACGAGGCTCGGCTTGAAGCAATATTACTGGCTTCGCCTGATCGGACGACACCCGGTTGTGCATATTTTGGAATCTGCGGTGGTTGTTCTTTGCAGCATCTCCCTGTTGAAGCGCAGCTTGCTCTCAAGAACTCGGTGCTGGCAGAAACTCTTCGGCGGATTGGCTGTGTTGAACCAAGCGAATGGCTCGATTCGC
>JAZFYH010000270.1:0-4050 GCA_036443475.1 Gammaproteobacteria bacterium
GGAGAAATTTGGGGCACTGAAAAATTATTAAACAAAACTAATTTGAAACACCAATTAATTGGAGTCAGACTCGAATTTAGCGCGTTTTTGGGGTAGGGGAAAAATACATCACTCTAATTCGACTCCGATCCAACTAGCTGGGAGCATAAACTTGAGTGACTCCCTTAATTCCAAAACAACCTGGCTGTTCGTCAAGGTAACGGTCTTTACGCTGCTGGTGCCGGGCAGCGTGGTTGGGTTGGTTCCCTACTTGCTACTTGAAGATCCTTCTCTCGCAGCCGTCGACCTGTTGGGGTTCGGTTTTCTAGGTGTGTTGCCAGTGGTCTTAGGCTTCGTGCTGTATTTGAGATGCGCCTACGGTTTTATACTCACCGGGAGGGGAACGCCCGCGCCGATTGATCCGCCTACTCAGCTTGTAACGGATGGACCGTACCGTTACTGCAGAAACCCGATGTACATCAGCATCATGTCCATCATCGCCGGCGAAGCATTGTTGTACCGGGATGCTGCACTGCTGTACTTTTTGTTGGCGCTCATTGTGGGATTCCATGTGTTTGTCATCGGTTACGAGGAGCGGGCACTACGGCGCCGGTTTCCCGAAGCCTACATCCGCTATCGCGAAACAGTACCGCGGTGGATTTCAAATTGGTCCGAACTGAAAACACTTTACCGATCAAGTTTCCTTAAGGTAGGCGCTTTCGTACTCACGGCGGGCGTGGTCGCGCACGTGATACATATAACCATTGGCCTGCCGCTTACGCAAATGCCGGTTTCCCTTCACGCCGTATTGGTTGTGCTGCCGTCCTACGCGGTTTTCGGCTGTATCATTTATGCGCGGCAAATTGAATTGGACGGCGTATTGAGGAAGATTACTTTCGCGCTGGTCACGGGGCTTTTAGTGACAACAGTCGTAATGCATCTTTATTCAATCCTGGCCCAGGATAGCGAGTGGTATGGCATCTTTCCCATGTGGTACAGCGTGATGGCAATATTTATTTACGCTGGCTTTGCGTTGTTCCTGAAGAATCGGCGTTTTATAGGTCAGTAATAGGGTCGGAAAAAGGGGACAGTACACTTTTCTCACAGGATCATTAAAAGGAAAAAGGCGACGATCATGGCGGTTAAATCCATTTGCGGGGTTATTATCGTTTCGGAAAATATCGATGCGTTGGCCAGGTTTTATTCCGAGGTGTTTGATTTCGATTTTGAGCGCGAAGATCACGGCGGGCTCGCCCTTCATTATGGCGTAGATATCGGCGATTGCCACTTCGCGATCCAGCCACCTGCCAACATGGGTCGAGATGCGGTGGGCAATTCGTCGACCACGGTGGCATTCAACGTGGAAAATCTTGATGAAATCATTGATCGGTTGAAAGCGAAGAAAGCCGAGCAGGTTCAATTATTGCGTGATGAAGGCTTTGGCCGTACCACGACATTCCTGGATCCGGATGGCAACCAGGTGGAAGTGGTCGAGCTTAAGTACGAGTTTTCGGAGTAATTGAGAAAAAAGGGACTGACTTTTTTTGACTCCCGAGCAATCGAATTCTGTTCACATTCCCTGTGAGAAATTCTCGATGCAGACATGAACTGGAAACTGCAGAATATGACTATGTGTCTCTTTTTGTTCACTACTTGGCAATACCCAATTGAGTATTGAAACACTGGTACCCATGTTCGTTTTTGCCACCGTGCTGTATGGCACGCCGGGACCGGCGACGCTGAGCCTGGCTGCAAGCGGCGGCGCGTATGGGTTTCGCAAGTCAGTCCCTTACCTTTTGGGTGTTATCTCTGGGGTATTTTTTAATTTTCTCCTGGTCGCTCTGGGAGTCGCTTATTTATTTCAGAATTACCCTGTCGTCTACGATGTTTTCAAATATATCAGCCTGTCGTACGTGCTCTACCTGGCCTACCGGATCGCGACAAGTGGGAGTATCAAATCGGAAACTTGTTCACCTTTGCGATTTATCCAGGGAGTCATATTAAATCTTTTGAACCCGAAGGCTTATGTGGCAGCCCTGGCAACAGTGTCGCAATTTACAGTTCCTGGCGAAGCGTATTATCGGTCCACTTTGGTCGTGATCATTGTGGTAATGATTACCGCCACCATAGTTGATTTTTTATGGGTTTACGCGGGCGGGCTGATGGGTAAAGTGTTTTCAACGGAAGCGTCAGCCAGAATTGTTAATATTGTTTTGGCGTTGGTACTGGCTTTAAGTGTCATTTATGCAACTTTTTTTCTTGGCTGGTAAAAGGAACAGTACGCTTTTTCATTTACCCAAATAATCCACCTTGGATCGAAGTGATATGTTATTGAAAGCTGATTTAAGTGTCGCGGCGACGATGGAATGCGAACATGAATTGTTGCCGTATCTACCGGAACTGCTACAGGATTTCGATTCGCTAGGCAGTAATCCGGACGTAGTGATCGCGCTGCTGGAAGTTGAAGCGGCAAGAGATATTCATACCGCCTTGGACCTTTGCTGCGGCAAAGGCGCGACGGCGATTGCGCTGGCAAAACACTTTAGTATTGAGGTTGAAGGCGTTGATGCGATCGAGGCTTTCATTGAGGCGGCAAAATCGGCAGCGATAACGGCGGGCGTAAGTGAACAATGCCGATTTATCACCGGCGACATTTGCGATACCGTTGTAAAACCCGCGAACTACGATTTAGTGATCTTCAGCGCGATTGGCCCGATCCTGGGTGGAATAACAAAGACAATTACACATTTGCTAACGCCTTTACGCAAGGGTGGCTGGTTGCTTATTGATGATTGCGTGTTATTGCCGAATGCGCCAATACGCAAGGGTTTCGAGGCACACGCAGGTTTCGACGAAACACGGGCACAAATCGAACAAGCCGGTGCTGAAATTGTGACCGTAAGGCGGCGTCCACGCGATGATGTATTGTCAAGTCACGAAGTCGGCAATGAATTTACTCAGCAGCGTGCGGTGACCTTGATTAATCGCAAACCGGAACTCGCCGAGCTCGTGAATCAATATGTTGAACGGCAGCACGAGGAATGTGCATTCCTCGAACAATGGACCGAAGACGTAACCTGGCTGCTGAAAAAACCTTAGCTAACTTAGGGGCCTTGTTCTTCGATAAAATCTCCACCGTGATCGGAGAGCAAAAGCCAACCATTCTCGGTGTTAACAAGCACGTCTGTCCAACGTGATAGAGCAGGTGTTTCATTGTCTTCCAAATCGATTAACGTCTGTCGTATTTCGTAGTGCACGACGGCGGTATTTCCTTGGATGACTATGCCAAGTGGTATGAGTTCATAATCTTTAGCCGTTGTCGTGGCAAAATAATGCGCCAACATTTTATGGCGCTGTTCGTGATTTGTCGGGTGCTCCATGGAGCGGTACCAACCCAAAAAGTCCGGATGCCAGTACGAAAGGTATTTGTCCAGGTCACGTTCTTTTGATGCGGACGAATACGCTTGGACCGTATTCCACACTTCCTGTTCGATCGCGTTTTCGCCTAATGCCGTGAGCGGCAGCAAGATGCAAATACAAAAAGCGGTGCGAGTGAGGTCTCTTATCATGGCAGCCTCGCTGAATGGTATCGAATGGATAATGAAATTATAGATAGTAGCCGCTTGCCGATATAAACATCAGGGCTGAAACAGGCGATTGGTGACACGAAACCCTTTTATCTATCAAGTATTCGGCCAACGACGTTGCCGATCTCTTTAATGCGGCTTCTGCCGGGAAAAGTTTATTTACGAAATATCCTATGTTCAGACCTCAGTGCATAACAGGTCTGGTATAAACGAAATTTATTTAAATCAACCTTTCTCGAATATATCTTCGATGCCTAGCACGATGTCCCAGCGCGCTTGAAGTTCGGCGGTTGCGCCGGGCGCACCTCGGTCATCGTCGCGCGAGAATGCCCTCGCTCAAACGTCGTCGCCCTCGACAATTTCAGCGCCGGCTACATCGCTGGCCGTCAGGACGGCGACGATCCAGAAACGCATTCCGTCCACGGTGAGGCGAATACCCGCGCCAACTTCATCGCCGCGGGGGTGAGCGACCGCATCGAAATCA
>JAZFYH010000271.1:0-4838 GCA_036443475.1 Gammaproteobacteria bacterium
TTCATCTATCACCTTGACAACGACCAGGTCTACATCGGCTTCGTGGTGGGTCTGGATTACCGTAATCCGGACTTCGATCCATTCGAGACGTTCCAGCAATTCAAGCACCACCCTTCGGTCTATCCATTGCTGGAAGGCGGTGAGATTCTGTCTTCCGGCGCGCGCAGCCTGATAGAGGGTGGAGTTCAGTCGTTACCGAAACTGGAAATGCCCGGCGCGCTGTTGATCGGAGACGCCGCCGGCACCATGAACGTAGCCAAAATGAAAGGCGTACACATGGCTATGCGCAGCGGCATGTTGGCGGCCGATCATTACGCTGCACATTCAAGCAGTGAAGGTTTTGACAAGACCTGGCGCAACTCATCTTCCGCTACTGAACTCAAGCGCGTGCGCAATATGCGTCCCGGTTTCAGAGCCGGCCTCTGGGCGGGCCTGGTTAATGCCGCTTATGAGACCGTCACGTTCGGCTTAAGTCCATGGACATTAAAAAATCATGCCGACTGGTCGAGCATTGACACACGCAAGGCTACGGGAAATGACACTGCAAACATCTTTGAAAAACAGCTGCCACCACGTGATCGACTTGCTTCGGTTTACTTTGCGTCAAACGCCCACGACGAGTCGCAACCGGTACACCTGAAAGTGACCGATACTTCAGTTTGCGTTACGCGCTGCGCGGAGGAATATGGTAATCCCTGCACTCGGTTTTGCCCGGCGCAAGTCTACGAAATCGTGGAAGACGCCGACCAGGGTAAACGCTTGCAGATAAATGCCGCCAACTGCGTGCATTGCAAGGCTTGCGATATCAAAGATCCTTACGAAATTATTACCTGGACCACGCCGCAAGGCGGTTCAGGTCCCAACTACCAGAACCTCTGACACTAACAACTATGAATATTCTTGTTCCCATCAAACGTGTCGTTGATTTCAACATACGCGTTCAACTGAAGCGTGACCTGTCCGGGGTGCAAACGGACAACGTTAAGATGAGCATCAATCCGTTCGATGAGATAGCCGTTGAAGAAGCTTTACGCATCCGTGAACGCGGCCAAGCGGATGAAGTTATCGTTGCGTCCATCGGCCCTGATGCCATTCAGCAACAAATTCGCACCGCGCTGGCCATGGGCGCTGATCGTGCCGTACACGTGCTAACCGATCTTGAGATTCAGCCGCTGTTCGCCGCTCGGCTCCTGCTTGCACTGATTGAGCGTGAAAAAGCCAACCTTGTCTTGATGGGCAAACAGGCGATTGATGACGATTGCAACCAGACCGGCCAGATGCTGGCCGCCATCTGGAACCGGCCGCAGGCAACGTTCGGTTCCCAGATAGAAATTAACAGCAACGTGGCTACCGTTAGGCGTGAAGTTGACGAAGGACTGGAAACCATTGAGGTTGATTTGCCGGCGGTGATTACCACCGATCTGCGCCTTAACGAACCGCGCTTTGTGAAAATGCCGGATATCATGAAAGCCAAGCGCAAACCGTTGCAATCGATCACACCGGAAGAATTGAATGTTGTACCACCCGCCATGCTGGAAACGATTAGTTTTGAACCTCCGCCGCAACGCATTGGTGGCCATAAGGTCGAGTCAGTGGACGAGCTTGTCATGGAGCTCAAGAACCGGGGTGTGATCTGATGAGTCAGATACTGGTCATCGCCCAACACGACGGCGCTACCTTGAACCCGGCCACCGCCCGGTCAGTGAATTGTGCAAAAGATATCGGTGAGTCAATTGACGTAGCCGTTTTCAGTAACGGCGCAGCAACTGTTGCCGCACAAGCCGCAGGCCTTGAGGGGGTCAGTAGAGTTCTGGACATAGACCGCGAAGAAAATGCGCGACCCCTTGCAGCAATTATTGCGCCTCAGATTGTTGCGCTGGCTGCCGACTACACACATGTACTGGTTGGCTCAACCACATTCGGTAAGGACCTCCTGCCGCGCGTGGCAGGTCTAATGGGTATCCCACAAGTCAGCGACATCATGGAAGTCATAAATGCACGCACGTTCAAGCGGCCGATTTACGCGGGTAATATCATCACCACTGTGCGCGTACCTGAAAATACAACTGTTTTAGCCACGGTACGCACGGCATCGTACAAACCGGTAGATTCCAGCAGCCAGGAGGTAGAAATTGTATCGAAGTCGCTGAACATCGGGCTGCCCGCGCACACTCGTTACGTCGGACTTGCGGGTGACAGCAACGATCGACCGGATTTGCAGTCCGCACAACGTGTGGTGTCGGGTGGCCGCGGTGTAGGCAGCAAGGAAAACTTCAAAATCGTATATAAGCTGGCCGAGAAATTGGGTGCAGCAATCGGCGCATCTCGTGCCGCCGTCGATGCCGGTTATGTACCAAACGACTTGCAAGTGGGGCAAACCGGCAAAATCATTGCGCCTGAGTTGTACGTGGCGATCGGTATCTCAGGCGCAATTCAGCATGTCACGGGCATCAAGGACGCCGCTACCATCGTAGCCATCAACAAAGACCCGAACGCACCGATTTTTGAAATTGCCGACCTGGGTCTGGTGGGTGACCTGTTCGAAATCATTCCTGAACTTGAAAAAGCCTTAAGCTGAATCAAATGTCATGAATACCGCGCTCTGGCAACCTTCGCCACAACGGATTGCAAACGCCAACCTGACGAAGTTTATTGCACACGTTAACGCGAACATTTCAACCGAAGTCAACGACTATTCGACGTTATATAATTGGTCCATTCAGCAACCAGAAGCATTTTGGTTAGCAGTCTGGAAATTCTGTAACGTCATTGCCGCAACGGATCCGGGCATCGTCCTTGTCGATGCACATCGGATGCCTGGCGCACAGTGGTTTCCTGATGCAAAACTGAACTTCGCGCAGAACCTGCTGCACTGCAACGATGATCACCACGCCATCATTTATCGTGATGAAGCCGGGCGCCGCATTTCCCTGACTTACCGTGAATTGAACGAACAAGTCGCTCGACTTGCTGACGCGCTGCGCAAGCATGGAATTAAACCTGGTGACTGCGTGGCAGGATTCATGTCAAACCGGCCTGAAACGGTAATCGCGATGCTTGCCGCCACAAGTGTCGGGGCGACGTGGTCGTCGTGTTCACCGGACTTCGGTGTCAATGGCGTGATTGATCGTTTTGGCCAGATTAAACCGAAGATATTGTTCGCGGTGGACGGTTACTACTACAACGGTAAAAGCATCGATTGTTCTGATCGCATCCGTGACATCAAGGCCAGGCTTCACTCGGTAGAAATCCTGGTGGTCGTCTCGGGTTTATCGGATATGCCAAACACGGTCGGTCTAGACAATGCTGTTGCCTGGCCGGATTTTCTTGGAAACTCAACGACACACGAATTCGCGCAGTTGCCGTTCAGCCATCCCGTCTACATCATGTATTCGTCAGGAACGACTGGCGTACCAAAATGTATTGTGCACGGTGCAGGTGGAACTCTGTTGCAACACCTGAAAGAACTCGTGCTGCATACCGACCTGAAACGGGAG
Source organism: Gammaproteobacteria bacterium (assembly GCA_036443475.1). Lineage (GTDB taxonomy): Bacteria > Pseudomonadota > Gammaproteobacteria > Natronospirales > JAZFYH01 > JAZFYH01. The sequence goes on from JAZFYH010000271.1 coordinate 3,498, forward strand.
GACCGTATTTTCTATTTCACGACCTGTGGCTGGATGATGTGGAATTGGCTCGTGTCCAGCCTGGCAACGGGCGCGACGATTATTCTTCACGACGGTTCACCCTTCCACCCGGGCCCGGATGCGCTGTTCCAGATGGCCGAAGAAGAAGGCATTACAATATTTGGTACCAGCGCTAAGTTCCTGTCGGCACTGGAAAAATCGCCGTGCCGGCCACGCCGCGCATTCAAGCTCGACAAACTGCACACCATACTTTCTACCGGGTCGCCGTTGCTGCCGGAAAATTCTGATTTCGTATACAAGGAAATCAAGGCCGACGTCTGTTTATCATCGATTTCCGGTGGTACGGACATCGTCTCCTGCTTCGCGCTTGGCAACCCGTTATTACCCGTATACCCGGGTGAATTGCAGTGTCGCGGACTTGGCATGCGGGTGGAAATCTTTGATGAAAAGGGTCACAGCCTGCGCGGGGAAAAAGGTGAATTAGTATGCACCGCACCGTTCCCTTCTATGCCGGTCGAGTTCTGGAACGATAACAACGGCGAGAAGTATCGCAACGCCTATTTTTCACGCTTCGATAACGTCTGGTGCCATGGCGACTATGCAGAACTCACGCCGCATGGCGGACTGATCATTTACGGCCGCTCTGATGCAGTGTTGAACCCGGGCGGCGTACGAATTGGTACCGCCGAAATATACCGGCAGGTAGAAAAACTGGATGAAATTCTGGAAAGCATTGCCGTCGGCCAGGAATGGGATGACGATACGCGAATCGTGTTATTCGTCAGGCTTAGAGAAGATTGCCAGCTTGACGAAAAGTTGCTCGGCAAAATCCGAAAAACGATAAGAAGTAATACTACTCCCCGGCATGTTCCCTCGAAGATTATAGCGGTAACGGATATTCCACGGACCATTAGCGGTAAAATTACCGAACTTGCCGTTACCAATGTCATTCATGGCCGCCCAGTTGCTAACGCCGAAGCCCTGGCCAACCCCGAGGCACTGGACTTGTACCGTGACATTTCGGAACTGGCTCAACCCTGATCGTGACGCTGCCTGCTGCCAGTATCCCACGTACTCCGCGTGACCGTTATGAGGCGGATTTGCTCCGCCCGGAGTTCACTCCCGACCACGCGCAATGTTCTGCCGTGCAACTACTGGATGCTCTTTTTTTCAATCTCGTTGCAGATCGCACCAGCAGACGGTCGATGAGCCGGAAACTGAAGGACTTGTTCCGCCCAGCGCGGAAACATAAACCGGTCAAGGGACTTTACATGTGGGGCGGTGTCGGACGTGGCAAGACATACCTAATGGACTGTTTCTTTAGCTCGTTACCCTTTAAAG
>JAZFYH010000272.1:0-2553 GCA_036443475.1 Gammaproteobacteria bacterium
AAGTCCACCCACGGTGAAGATAAATGGATTTCTACCCCAACTGCGATCGAGCTCGCGAGCGTGATAGAGTTCGCGGAATTTAGTGCGGTGTGCACGCAGAATTTTGCGTAAATCAGCGGGGAATTGAGGAAATGGGCGAGCATACCCTTAGGGAAGTCCTGAAGCGGCGCAGCGAAGAAACGGTGCGTAAGATCTTATCCGCGCGCGGCCAAGCTGGGAAAAAACATAAGCGCACCAGCTGGAAAAGTCGGTTTTTTTCCCTGTTTATTTTGTTTTTACTGGCTACCGTGGGTCTTGGCACCTGGTTTGCCTTTCAGGCCGACAAAGTTTTTGCTGCGCGCAGTTTTACCACACCCAGTAAGGTTTATGCCCGCCCATTTGAGATAGTACCCGGCGCGATTTTAAACCGCGATATGGTACTTGCCGAATTAGCGCGCCTTGGCTACCAACGGAATTCGTCTCTGGAAAATCCCGGTAGTTTCCAGGAATCCGATCAGGAAATTCGTGTGAACTTACGGTCTTTTCAGTTCTGTGATGGCGCGCAACCCTATCTCACAGTTGCAATTAAGTTTTCCGGAAACCGCGTGGCAGGAATCCAGCAGATTCCCGGTAATCGAGATGTGCTTGCGCTACGTCTGGATCCAATGCTCATCGGCAGCATTTTTCCGCTGCAAGGGATTGACAAGATACAGGTCCAACGCGAAGACATGCCTCAGTTCATGCTGCGCTTGCTACTGGCGGTGCATGATCCGGAATTCGAAAAGCATTTCGGTTTCCGCGTATCGGACACTGCTATGGAGCGGGACGGTGACACTATTACCATGCAGTTGGTCGATAGCGTAAAAAGCGACGCGGCGGATGTACCACTGCAGGGTTTTCGTGATTTGATTAGTACGCTGGTTCTTGAAACACGTTATGGCAAGGAAAAGATTCTCGACGCGTACCTTAATGAAGTACCGCTTGGTAAAAACGGGAAAGAGGTAATACACGGATTCGGTCTGGCAAGTTATTTCTATTTCCAGAAACCGCTTGCCGAACTGCAATTACATGAAATGACCACGTTGGTAGCTCTTGTTGGGCACAGTGACGAAATTGACCCGCGCGCAAACCCGGATAAAGTACGCGACAGGCGAAATCAACTCCTGGATTTTGCTTATTCAAACGACTTGATGAGCCGCGACCAAGCCGGAGAAGCGTTCAAGCAACCTTTGAATATTACTAAACAGTCACCCAGAGGCGCGTCATTTTTCCCGGCATTTATGGGCGCACTTAAGGATCAGTTACGGGCTGAATTCGATGAATTTGAACTTGCTGCATCGGGACTGCGCATATTTTCCACCCTGGATACGTTTGTACAGCGTCACGCAGAGTCCATGTTACCGGCGGAACTGACACGGATCGAAGCGTCGAATAGCATGAGCCGGCAGCTGGAAGCTGCCATTGTTGTGGTGGACCCACGCAATGGTGACGTGCAGGCCATAGTCGGTGGCAGAGATACCCGTTATGCCGGCTTCAATCGCGCTATTTCGGCCGTACGGCAAATTGGCACGCTGGTATTTCCCGCGGTGTTCATGGGCGTGCTGGAACAACCCGACCGCTTTTCGTGGAGCACCTTACTGGATGACAGTCCAGTCGAAGTAGGCTTGCCAGATGGTGCAGTATGGCAACCGGTAAACCGCGGCAACCGCTACCTGGGTGCCGTAACCATGCTGGATGCATTTGTGAATACACGTTATGCCGCGACAGTTCGAATGGGCCTGGAAGGCGGTGTCACTCCAGCCGTACAAAACATGCGGCGCTGGGGTTTTGGGCGTGCACCCAATCCCTATCCGGGTATCTTGCTGGGTAACTTCAATATGTCGCCATACGAGGTTGCACAGGTGTATGCAACGTTGGCCAACGGGGGTGTACGTCACCCGCTAAACACGATCCACGCAGTTGTGCGCGCCGATGGAAACCGGTTGGACAGGTTTGGCGATGAGCCCGTAGAGGTGATGGATAGCGCGTCCGCCTACATACTTGGGTTTGGCATGCAGGTCAGTGCAAAACGCGGCAGCGCAGCAGGCCTAAGGAATATTTTCAATAGCAGAATTCGTGTCGCTGTTCAGTCCGGCACTACCCAGAGTCTCTCTGACAGCTGGTTTGTCGGCCATTCAGCAGACCGGTCTGTCGTGGTCTGGATTGGTCGCGATGACGGCCAGCCGATCGGCCTTAGCGGGGAGTCAGGTGCGATGCAAGTCTGGGCGCGATTGATGAGCCACATTGCCACCCAAACGCTTAATCTCACAGTACCCGAAGGAGTGGAGGAAGCCTGGGTTGACGCGAATGGTGATCGGTTTGATCCGGACTGTGGCCAGGGACAGCGTTTGCCTTACTTTATTGGATCAGCACCTGCAAATTTTATCGCTTGCGGCACTGAAAAAGAGACTACGCCCACCCAAAGTATTTTCCAGTGATTCGCACACATGCCGGCGCATGCGGGCGGTGTTAGGATGCAAACACCTTTCTCGAGTGATTTAGTATAATGTCAAATTTCAGAGAAATACAAGGCCC
>JAZFYH010000273.1:0-15764 GCA_036443475.1 Gammaproteobacteria bacterium
GATAGCTTCCCGGCAACGCGGTGACATTCTGTTGTGCGTACAATTCACGTGCAAATGTTTCGTCATCTATAGGCGTGGCCAGCTACAGGTAAAAAGTAGCGGGTGGGATTTCAATATCCACAGTTCCCGCAAGAATTTCCTCGGCTGTTTCGAATTTCCTTCGGTACTTTTCGCGATTCTCACGTACGTGATTGTCATCTTGCCACGCAGCGACACTGGCTACTTGGACAGGTAACGACATTGCGCAACCATGGTAGGTCCGATAGAGCAGGAAGCGATTAATGATATCTGCGTCACCCGCAACAAAACCGGATCGTAAACCCGGCAGGTTTGATCGTTTGGAAAGGCTATGAAAAACAATGCAACGCCGGTAGTTATTGCGCCCGTTAACGCGGCAAGCCTCGAGCAGTCCTGGCGGCGGGTTTGCGTTGTCGCGGTAGATTTCCGCGTAACATTCATCCGACGCCACAATAAAATCGTGCCGATCCGCCAACTCTATGATCTTGCGCAGGTACTCCAGATCCATGACGGCGCCGGTCGGATTACCCGGTGTGCAGAGAAATAATATACTTGCCTTATCCAGAATTTCTTTTGGTACGGAATCGAAGTCGGGCAGGAAGCCGTTTTCAGGAATTGTGTTGAGATAATGCGGTTCGGCCCCGGCCAGCAAGGCTGCCCCCTCGTAGATCTGATAGAACGGATTCGGCATCATGACGATGGAATGCTCGGCGGGGTTCACCACTGCCTGCACGAAGGCAAATAACCCTTCGCGTGTTCCGGTAACCGGCAGTAACTGGGTATGGGGATCTATCCCGAATTCATCAAGCTGGTAACGACGATTTACCCAGGCTGCTGCAGCTTCCCGCAGCGCATCCGAGCCCTTTGCCATCGGGTAGGCAGCAAGTCCATCCAGGTTTGCAACGAGTTCATCAATTACGAACTGCGGCGGAGCGTGTCTCGGTTCACCAATCGACAGCGAAATATGTGACAGTCCGTCCGGGGGTACGATGCCCTGTTTCAGATTCGCCAGTTTCTCGAACGGGTAGACGTGTAATTTTTCCAGTAGCGGGTTCATGGTGTCCTTAGTTTGTTCTGTCTTCCAACTGGGTACGGAGTTTTTCGTGCAGGCGTTCAATGCGGTTCTCATCATTCAAAGGCAGACCATCCCGATCGGTAACAAAAAACACGTCTTCTACGCGTTCCCCGACAGTTGCAATTCTTGCATTTTGCAGGCGAATTTCACAGGCATCAAAAACCTGACCGATTTTTGACAACAAGCCAGGTTGATCCCCGGTGGCAATGTCGATCACAGTCCGCTGGTTGGCTTCGTCTTTCCGGATTTCAATATTTGTCGGCGTCGTAAACATCCTGACTTGGCGCGGCACATGGCGGGTAACCTGCATAGGCTGGGACGTTGATCGTGCAAGTTCACTCTGGATGATTTCCTGAATCTGCATTTGTCTTTCTGTGTTGTCGATGTACATGCCAGTATCTTCAAGCACGTGATAAGTATGTATAGTCAGACTTTCACCTAAGGAAACAATGCGTGCATCCACGATGTTCAGCCCAAGTTGAACAAGAGTTGCGGTCACCATGGGAAAGATTCGCCCGCTCTCCGGTGCAAATACAAATACTGCTGTGACCCCTCGATCGGTTTGCTGCTTGACTCGTACAGTAGGCGTGGAGTCATCATCAATGTGCAAGAGTATCGTGGCATGCCACGCCAGCTCTTGATGTGTAAATAAAAGAAAATACTCATCACCAAACGGCTGCCACACATTTTCAATATCAGCTTTCGAATACCCATCGGTAACTAGCGTTTTGAGAGCTACACCCTTTGTTTCACTAATCAGATCCTGTTTGTCAATCGGGTTTTCAAGGCCTTGACGAAGCACCCGCCGTGCTTGGTCATAGAGTTCTCTGAAAAGACTGGCTTTCCATGAATTCCAAAGCACCGGGTTTGTTGCCCTTACATCAGCCACGGTTAGTACATAAAGGTAGTCAAGATGGATTTGGTCACCCACGGCGCGCGCGAAGTCCATAATGACGTTTGGGTCACTGATGTCCTTTTTCTGCGCGGTTATCGAAAGCAGAAGATGATTTCTTACCAGCCAGGATACCAGCCTCGACTCATATCGACTTAACTCGTGTCGCCGGCAGAAATTTTCCGCGTCGGTGGCGCCCAAGGTCGAATGCTCACCGCCACGACCTTTGGCAATGTCGTGAAACAGACCTGCAATATAAGCGAGCACCGGTTTGTCCAGCCTTTGCATTATCTCACTGCAATAGGGAAATTCGCGATCAAATCGTGGCAGTGCAAATCGTCTCAAGTTGCTGATCACGAATAATGTATGTTCGTCTACGGTGTAAGCATGAAACAAGTCAAATTGCATGCGTCCGACGACTCGACCGAACTCTGGCAAGTAGCGTCCCAGAACCCCGTAGCGATTCATGCGCCGCAATTCATGGGTTACACCGTTAGGAGTGCTGAGGATATCCATGAAAAGCCGCTGGTTTTCAGGGTTGGCACGGAATTTCTCATCCACGAGTATTCGGTCACGCCGAATCTGACGTATCGTAGCTGCGCTGACGCCTTTCAGTGCAGGGTTTTTTTGCAAATGTATGAACAATTTCAGCAGTGCGGACGGTGAATTCCTGAAAGTGTCATCTGAAACAGTTTCCAGAAAGCCATTACGCTCGATGAAGTCTTTGCCCAAACGAGTGGCGGGACTGTGCGGATCAAGCAAGATGTTTTCTTCGAAGAGTTCCAGCAACATTTCGTTAACACGATTCAATTCCATAACCATGCGGTAGTAACGCTGCATGAATTGTTCAACGGCCAGGGAGTGTGGGGCATCTTTGTACCCAAACCTGCTGGCGAGTCTGGGTTGGTAGTCGAAGAGTAGACGGTCTTCGCAGCGTCCGGTCAAAACATGCAGGGCAAACCGAACTTCCCACAGGAAACGCTGTCCGGTTTCAAGTTCCTGGTATTCGTTTTCAGTAAGAAATCCTGTACTTACCAGATCATGGAGTGTCTGAGTGCCGAAGTGTCGTTTTGCGACCCAGGTAATGTTCTGGATGTCGCGCAAGCCACCCGGACTCTCTTTTACATTGGGTTCAAGGTTATGAGCCGTGTCATGGAATTTTGCATGACGACGGACTTGTTCTGCACGCTTGGCGTCGAAAAACTTGTCTGAGGGCCACATTTTGTCTTTCGCTACGGCCTCTTTCATAACACGGAAATGTTTTTGGCTACCGCAAAGCAGGCGTGACTCCATAAGCGCTGTCGCAATGGTAACGTCCTGTTTGGCCGCATCCGCGCAATCATCAATTGTTCGTACGCTGTGCCCAACCGCAAGTCCGATATCCCAGAGGAAGGTCAGAAAAGTTTCGAGTTGCTCCGTTTGCTCTGTGCCAGGTTCCTTAGCAATCAGGATCATCAGGTCGACATCGGAGTAGGGGTGCAATTCACCACGCCCATAGCCGCCAACTGCAACGAGACTGGCTAAGAATTGGTGATTGACATAACGTTGCCAGACGTTAACAACAAGTGAATCGATAAAGCTCGCGCGTGAGTGGATAAGGTCAACAATATCTGCGCCATTGGCAAACGTGTTAGCGAGTTCGCTGCCGGCCGATTTCAGGGCAGCACGGCAACTGGCAAGGTGAGTACGCCTATCCGTTGACATATCTTTTGAATCGATTATCTCGATCAGATTGGCAAGCAGGGCAGAATCATTCGCGGGCATGGTATTGGTCAAGCAGCTTCGTCAGCCCTTTTGGTCAGCACTTCGTGACCGGAATCCGAAACCAATACCGTGTGTTCCCATTGCGCGGATAGCGAGTGGTCCTTGGTCACTACGGTCCAGCCATCCGGTAGCAGTTTCACCTGCCGTTTACCTGCATTGATCATAGGTTCGATAGTAAATGTCATCCCGGATTTCAGTTCCAGACCCTTGCCCGGGCTGCCGTAATGCAAAACCTGCGGGTCCTCATGGAATTCCCGGCCGATTCCGTGCCCACAGTATTCACGCACTACAGAAAAGCCGCTTGCCTCGACATGTTGTTGAATGGCGTGACCGATATCGCCCAGCCGCACACCCGGTCTTACCAAGTCGATTCCAATATTCAAGGCTTGTTGAGCAACCTCACTTATGCGCCTTGCGGCGATACCTGGATTGCCTACCAAAAACATCTTTGACGTATCACCATGGTAGCCGTCCTTTATTACGGTGATATCGATATTGATGATGTCACCATCCTTGAGCTTTTTTTCGCCAGGGATGCCGTGACAAACAACGTGGTTGACCGACGTGCAAATGGACTTGGGAAAACCACGGTAGTTCAGTGGGGCGGGTACGGCGTCTTGAGTGTTGACAATGTAGTCGTGGCAGATACGGTTCAGCTCCCCCGTCGTCGCTCCGGGCTTCACATATTCTACAATCATTTCAAGAACTTGCGCTGCAAGGCGACCCGCTCGGCGCATCTTGTTCTGTTCTTCATTTGTTTTGATTGTCACAGGCATTGTTTGTTGGTTACCGGTCTGCTGGGTCTTCGAAGGAATTTCACCGAAGGTCACGCAGGCAATTGTTCCTAAAGGGCTTTTATGGTATGGTGCGCGCGCTTTTTTGGCAATCATAATCCACACACGTACCGACACATCCGCCGGGGTGCCCGTAAGGGTCGGCGCATGGGGTACGTGGAGGCCTAACCCCAGGAGTACAACATGGCAGATATTTCAATGCGCCAGATGCTGGAGGCTGGTGTGCACTTCGGTCACCAGACCCGTTTCTGGAACCCCAAGATGTCGCCGTATATTTTCGGCGAGCGTAGCAAGATTCATATCATCAATCTGGAAAAAACGCTTCCCCTTTACCAGGACGCCTGCAATTTCGTCAGCCGACTGGTAGCTAACCGGGGAAAGATTCTGTTCGTCGGTACCAAGCGTGCAGCGCGTGATGTTATCGCCGCGGAAGCACAGCGTAGCGGCATGCCTTATGTCAATCAGCGTTGGCTGGGCGGTATGTTGACCAATTTCAAAACCGTCAAGAAATCCATTAAGCGTCTAATGGAGCTTGATGTTCAGGCGGAAGATGGCACGTTCGAACGCCTGACCAAGAAAGAAGCCATGCGACTGCGCCGTGAAATGGGCAAACTTGAACGTTCATTGGGCGGGATTAAGGAAATGAACGGTCTGCCTGATGCGCTGTTCGTTGTCGACGTAGGTTACGAGAATATCGCTGTGCTGGAAGCGCGCAAGCTCGGTATTCCCATCATTGCTGTGGTCGACACCAATAATTCGCCTGATCTGGTTGACTACGTTATTCCCGGCAACGATGACGCCATTCGTGCCATCCAGTTATACACAGCCGGAATTGCTGAAGCGGTTATTGACGGGCGTGGGGCACTGCCAGACATTGGCGGTGAAGGCGATGAATTTATCGAAGTGGATGAAGACGGCCAACCGCGGATCCCGACAAAGGTAGAAAAAAAACCAACACCAAAAAGAGTTGGTACACGTGATAAAGCAACCTTGAAAAAGAAAGTGGTAAAGAAAATTGGCGCCAAGCCGAAAGAAGAAGAAAACGAAAAAGTTGAAGCTAAAGTAAATCCTGCGGATGCCGAAGCAGAAAAAGGACAGGCAGCCGACGAGCCAAGAGTGGAAAAGACAGCAAAAAAAGCGGCAGCTAAGAAAAAAGCATCGACAAAAAAAACGGCGACTAAGAAGGCAGTCAAAAAGAAAGCTGCAGCAAAGAAAGCTGCAGCAAAGAAAGCCGACAATAAGTAATTATCCGTTGTGATTATTTTGTGAATATATATTAAGAATATAGAGGAAAGGGTAAATGAGTATTACTGCTTCACAGGTCAAGGAACTACGCGAACGCACCGGTGCGGGCATGATGGAGTGCAAAAAGGCGCTCGTAGAAGTGGATGGCGATATAGATGCAGCCATTGAACACTTGCGGAAAGCTGGTCTCGCAAAAGCCGACAAGAAAGCAAGTCGCGTGGCAGCAGAGGGTCGAATCGCGTTGCTTGTCAGCGACGATGGCAAGTCAGCAGTTATAGTCGAAGTCAATTGCGAAACCGATTTCGTAGCCGGTGGAGAAGAATTCGCAGCCTTCGTTAACTTGATCGCTAATGTTGCCTTGAGCGAAAAGCCGATATCGGTCGAGCAGCTAAGCGCACTTAAAATTGGCGCAAGCACCATCGAAGAAGCCCGTCGAGTGTTGATTGCCAAAATTGGTGAAAACGTTTCTATCCGGCGTATTGAAATGCTGCAGTCTGAGAAAGGACGTTACGGGCAATATATGCACGGCACCAGGATCGGCGTTTTAGTTGATGTGGAAGGTGGTGATAATAGCCTTGCAAAAGACTTGGCTATGCATATTGCAGCCAGCAAGCCAGCCTACGTAGCCACGGAAAACGTACCGCCTGAAGACATCAGCAAGGAACGGGAAATCTTCATGGCGCAGGCAGCGGGAAGCGGTAAACCCGAAGAAATTGTAGCCAAGATGGTTGACGGTCGAATTCGCAAATATTTGAGTGAAATCACGCTGTTGGGCCAGCCGTTCGTGAAGGATCCGAATATCACCGTGGAGAAACTGCTTCAGCAGGCTGGCGGTAGCGTTGCTGGTTTCGTGCGGTTTAAGGTGGGTGAAGGCATCGAGAAGAAGGTAGAGAATTTTGCAGACGAAGTACGCGCGCAGGCGGAACAATCGACCGCCTGAAGGAGCTGCCTGGGCGGGCGCCGACATCCGCCCCTGATTGCTGTAACATTCTGACGCGATGAGCCCCGCCCGCCGGGGCTCTTCACCAAGTAAAGACAGTTGATTTCAGGTAACGAGGTAGCAATGTCCAACAAGTCTCCCGCATACCCCCGAGTCCTTTTAAAACTCAGTGGTGAGGCGTTGCTGGGGGACAGTGATTACGGCATCGCTTCCGATGTCATTTCACGACTCGCCAAAGAAATCCAGGAAGTTGCCAACGCTGGTGTTCAGATGGGCATAGTGATCGGTGGGGGCAATATATTTCGTGGTGAAGGTTTAGCGCGCTCGGGGATGGACCGGGTTACCGCGGATCATATGGGCATGCTGGCAACGGTTATGAATGCGCTTGCCATGCAGGATGCGCTTGAGCGTCTCGGTGTGTTTGCTCGTGTCATGTCTGCAATTCGTATTAACGAGGTTTGCGAAGACTACATCCGTCGACGTGCCATCCGACATCTTGAGAAGGGCAGGGTCTGCATTTTTGCCTCCGGAACCGGAAAGCCCTTTTTTACGACTGATACCGCGGCAGCATTACGGGCCATAGAGATTGGCGCCAATCTTTTACTAAAAGCAACAAAAGTCGACGGAGTGTATTCTGCGGATCCGCTGAAAAATCCACAGGCAAAGAAGTACCGCAGCATATCTTTCGATCGTGCAATATCCGATAAGCTTACGATCATGGACGCAACCGCCCTGGTCATGTGCCGTGACAACAATATGCCTCTCCGTGTATTTAATATGAACAATGCTGGCGATCTTTCCGGAATAATCTGTGAGGGGAGAGTAGATATCGGCACGGCAGTCGATAACGGAGACTGAAAATGCTTGATGACCTAAAGAAAGATGCATCGCATCGAATGAAAAAGGCAGCTGAGACGCTGGTTGGCGAACTGTCCAAAGTTCGTACCGGTCGCGCACACGTCAATCTGCTTGATCATATCTCCGTCGAATACTATGGCAGCGCAGTTCCCTTAAGCCAGGTTTCTAATGTGGCTGTAGCAGACGCGCGCACGCTGACTGTAACGCCGTGGGAAAAGAGCATGGTGCCTGTCATAGAAAAAGCAATCATGGCGTCGGACCTCGGACTGAATCCGGCTACGGCCGGTCAAATTATTCGTATTCCTTTGCCACCGCTTACTGAAGAGCGTCGGAAGGAAATGATTAAGGTAGTGCGTCACGACGCAGAAGGTGCGCGTGTGGCAGTGCGAAATGTACGACGTGATGTACTAGGAGACATCAAGCAACTCCTCAAGGAAAAGGAGATCACTGAAGACGATGACCATCGCGCACACGATGAAATTCAAAAGCTTACGGATAAGTACGTTGCAGAAATAGACGCAGCGTTGGCGCATAAGGAAAAGGATCTGATGGAAATTTGAGCCCGGACTTGAAAAATTATTAAATTAGTCGAATTTCAAAAAACATTTGGGACGGATTGGTATTGGCAAGCCAGAAAACTTATTCAACGGATTCAGCGCGTGAAGAAGGTGGACCGAAGCACGTCGCCATAATCATGGATGGGAACGGTCGTTGGGCCAAGCGACGTATGCTACCCAGGCACGCCGGGCACAAGGCAGGGTTGACCGCGGCCAAGAAAATTATTGAGGAAAGTGGCAAGGCTGGAATCCGGTATCTGACCTTGTTTGCCTTCAGTAGCGAAAACTGGCACCGCCCACAAGGCGAAGTCAGCAAGCTGATGGAGTTGTTTCTGGAGGCTTTGCAGAATGAGATTGACGAATTGCACGAACGAGGGGTGCAACTGCGGTTTATCGGCAATGTCACCCCGTTTGGAGCCGAAATACAGCAGCGCGTGGAGCGAGCAGAAGCGCAAACCCGCAACAATTCCGGCATGACCTTGATCGTTGCGGTCGGATACGGCGGGCAGTGGGATATTACCCAGGCGGCCCGGCAGGTGGCGACAAAAGCCAGAAACGGTCAATTGGAACCGGAAGCGCTGACTGTGGAAGAATTTGCTCGATATCTGACAACCGGTGATTTGCCCGCACCGGACCTGTTTATCAGAACCGGTGGCGAAGTGAGAATCAGCAACTTTCTGCTGTGGGACCTCGCGTACACAGAACTGTATTTCAGTGATGTCCTGTGGCCCGATTTTGATTCGGGTGCCTTGCGCCTTGCCATAGATTGGTACCGTCAACGGCAACGGCGCTTTGGCAGTATCGACAATTTACCTGTGGAGTCGGAGAGTGCTTAAACAACGCGTCATTACCGCGTTGATTTTGCTGCCAGTCGTGCTGGCCTTGGTGTTTGCCGCACCAACTTGGCTGCTCGCAGGTGTGTTCGGGCTGATAATGTTGATCGCTGCTGATGAGCTGGTTCAGCTTGCAGGTTGGCACAACCCGGTTGTTCGTTCCGTGTTTCTCCTGGTGACGCTGGCTGCGCTTACTGGAGGCTGGGTATTGGGACATCGGGAGAGTGGTCTGGAATTACTTTTATATGCCGCATTGGCTTGGTTGGCCGTGATATTTATTGTTCTCGTGATGAAACCCCGGTTGCCCCGTTGGCTGGTGATCAGTGGTGGGCTGCTTATGTTGGTGACTTGCTGGACTTCGGTTGCAGTGCTGCACGAAACCAGCAGTGCCGGTCGAGCTTGGCTGATGCTGTTGCTTTTGCTGGTCTGGGCGGTGGATGTCGGTGGTTACTTTACTGGTAAACACTTCGGGAAACACCGGCTCGCGCCTGCTATCAGCCCTGGCAAGACATGGGAAGGTGTTTTGGGTGGGCTGGTTGTTGCCATGCTTGTCGCGGTCAGTTGGAGTTGGGGATTAAGCCTCGACGTGCTGCCTATTCTCGCAATTGGTGGTGGCGTGACGGTGATCGCGATTGCCGGTGATTTGTTTGAAAGCCTGCTCAAACGGCAAGCGGGGATTAAAGACAGTGGGTCCATTTTGCCCGGACACGGAGGAATCCTGGACCGGTTGGACAGTCTGATCGTGACGGCCCCGGTGTATGTATTTGTCTTGTTGACGTTAGGTTTGATTTGATTCCGGAGCATCCGCTGCGCAGCCGGCCGCAATTGACCGGCAATGCGTTGGCGGGCCGAAGGATGACACATTATATATAGGAGCATGAATTCGACGTGACAACGGTTATTGCCATTCTGGCTTTCGTAGCAGCCATAGGAATTCTGGTCACCATTCACGAGTACGGGCACTTCATTGTTGCCAGGCTGCTGGGCATCAAGGTATTGCGGTTCTCCGTGGGTTTTGGCAGTCCATTGATCAAGTGGGTTATGGGACGGGATCGTACCGAATACATTATTGCCGCGGTGCCGCTAGGTGGTTACGTCAAGATGTTGGACGAGCGTGAAACCACGGTTGCACCCGAAGAGTTGTCACGGGCGTTCAACCGTCAGCCTGTGTGGAAAAAAACACTAGTGGTCCTGGCAGGCCCTGCCTTTAATTTTTTGTTTGCGTTGCTGGCTTACTGGATCACCTTTGTTATCGGGATACCGAGTGTACGCCCTGTTATCGGGCCGGTTGCAGTGAATTCTGCCGCCGCCCATGCAGGTTTAAGAAACGCCGACGAAATCATCAGTATTGACAGCAAGCCTACGCCCAACTGGGAAGCAACAGCACTGGCGTTGCTTGATGGCGTGGTGCGGGGAGGCAGGTTCAACGTTGTCGTGGAAGACGAATCCGGTCAGCAACGAAGCCTGATTCTTGAGCTGCCGCAGGACAAGTCGTTAACGGAACCCGGTGCTTTGATGGAAGGCTTGGGTATTTCGCGTTGGCAGCCACCTGCTGTGCTAGGCGAAATCGATCCGGAAGGATCCGCATACGCGGCGGGTTTGCTGGAAGGCGATCGGATTGTCAGTGTAGACAGTGTCGAGATAGCGGGCTTGTCCGACTGGTTGGACCGGGTTCGTGCTAATCCTGGCAAATCACTTGAGCTGGGTGTTATCCGTGGCGGTGAGCAACTGTCTGTTCCGGTTATCCCTGCGGTCGTGCAGGAAGACGGTGTGTCTATCGGGCGCGTTGGTGTGCGCATGCACATTGACGATGCTGTACGCGCCAGACTGTTTATCAATCAGCGTTACGGTCCGTTGCACGCCGCTGGTAAAGCCGTGCTGCGCACCTGGGAGATATCAACACTGACCATCAAGCTGCTGGGAAGAATGCTGACTGGTGATGTCTCGCTCAAGAATATCAGTGGCCCGATAATTATTGCCCAATATGCGGGGATTACAGCAAGTTTTGGATTCGTTTATTATGTCGCGTTCCTGGCTGTCATTAGCGTCAGCCTGGGTGTGCTTAACCTCTTGCCCATCCCGGTGCTGGATGGCGGACATCTGCTTTTCTTCATTGCAGAGGCGGTTAAAGGAAGTCCGGTTTCAAGCCAGACTGAAATGGCTGGACAACGGATAGGGATACTTTTGTTGGTGCTTTTGATGACAGTAGCATTCTACAACGACATCGTGAGGCTGCTGGAATAACGGATGGAGATCGTTTTGCGAAAGTGCCTGGCGGCAGTTCTGCTTGCAATTCTCGTACATGGATCGGTACAAGCTGCCGAGAATCCAGATTCCAGTTCGTTTGTTATTGAATCCATACGCATTCTTGGTAACCGCCGCATATCAGAAGGCACAGTTCTCAATTATCTGCCAATACAAGCCGGCGATAGTGTTGACCGCGAACGTTTGCGTAGTGCGCTGAGAAATATCTACCGTGCCGGCTTTTTCGAGGATGTCGAGTTTCGCCGTGACGGTAACGTACTGATCATTATTGTTGAAGAAAGGCCATCAATAAGAAACTTCAATCTTTCCGGGAACGAGGAAATCGAAACCGAAGAGTTAGAACGTATTCTGCGCAGTCAAGGATTGGCCGAAGGGCGGGTACTTGACCGGTCTGCTCTCGAAATAATGAAGCAGGAACTGACGCGTCAATACCACAGTCGGGGCAAGTATGGCGTAAACGTTGACGCGATTATCGACGATGTTGGAAACAATCAAGTGGATGTTTCTGTTGTAATCTCGGAGGGCCGGGTGGCTAAAATCCGGGAATTCACGATCACCGGAAACCGGATATTCAGCGACAAGAAACTAAAGAAAAATCTGGAGTTATCGGAAACGAAACTGTTTTCTTGGGCAACCGGGAA
Source organism: Gammaproteobacteria bacterium (assembly GCA_036443475.1). GTDB lineage: Bacteria > Pseudomonadota > Gammaproteobacteria > Natronospirales > JAZFYH01 > JAZFYH01. The sequence continues at coordinate 11,883 of JAZFYH010000273.1, forward strand.
TGACAAGTACGCACGTGAAAAATTGGTAGGCGATTTCGAAACCCTGCGATCCTATTACATGGATCGGGGCTACGCGGACTTCAAAATCAAATCGGCGCAAGTGTCAGTAACGCCAGATCGGCGACGTGTTTACATTAATATCGGCGTGCATGAGGGCGAAATCTATACCATTAAAGACACACAGCTGGTTGGTGAAATGGTTATTCCGCAGGAAGAATTAGAGCGGTTCATACTGGTACAGCCCGGCACGATATTTAACATGGCCCTGGCTACTGCCTCTGCCGACTTCATCGTTCGGCGTCTCAATGCTGAGGGGTATGCATTTGCGGAGGCGCAACCCATCCCAGAACTCGATCGTGACACCAAGGAAGTTAGCTTTACCTTTTTCGTTGATCCAGGCGACAGAGCGTACGTAAGCCGGATTACCTTCAAGACTTCTTCGGGTACGAACGACGAGGTGTTCAGGCGGGAGATGCGCCAGTTCGAGGGTGCATGGCTTTCCAGTACGAACCTGGATCGTTCAAAACTCAGGATACAACGCCTGCCATTTGTTGAAGGTGTGGAGATTGAAACAAACCGGATCGCCGGCTCCCCTGACCTGGTTGATGTCGAAGTTGACATCGAGGAACGATCCGCTGGTAACTTCATATTCGGTGTGGGTTTTGGCGGTTCCTCCACCGGACTGTTTCTGAATACCAGCGTAGCTCATGCAAATTTCCTTGGTACTGGGCAACGCGTGTCTTTTAGTGCGCAGAAGAGTGAATTCAGCAAACTTTTCAGTATTTCGCATACACAACCTTACGCCACGGTCAACGGCATCTCTCGGAGGCTCTCGCTGAGTTATTCGGAATCGGACCGGTTGGGCCGTGATCTTGAATCGTTTTCTATTGAGAACATCGGGCTTGGTGTTACCTATGGTTTTCCCGTGGCTGAATTCACTCGCGTAAGTTTCGGTGCAAACCCGCAAAAAGCACAGTTAATCACCAGCCCGTTTACTGGATCGAGCTCTACGCTTGAGTTCGTGAGCAATCCGAACCACGGCGATGTATTTGAAACATTCAATTTTAACAATCAGGTAACGGGTATTGGGGTAGAAACCAACATTCTTGAATTGACGGCAGGCTGGGGTCGAGACACGCGTAACCGGACCTTGTTTGCGGATCGTGGTTCGCAGTCAACGGTTGGTCTGACAGTAGGTGTGCCACCAGGTGATTCAAGGTATTACACTGTCTCCTATGCACAACGCAACCTTTTTCCGCTTGGTGGCGGCTGGACGATTGCCACGAACGGAAACATTGCGTTCGCGGACTTCTACGGAAACTCCACAGAAATTCCACCTAGTAAAAAACTGTTTGCGGGTGGAACGGATTCCATACGTGCATTTCGGGATAATTTTCTTGGTCCCAGGGACGACGAAGTATTCATTGTGTCCACCAGTACAGGAGATATCGTCAGGATTCCGAATCCAAACGTCGGCCAGCGCACGCCTATTGGTGGTAGTTTCAGAACGTTTTTGCAAGCGGAATTGTTTTTGCCTAACTTTTTTGCAGATGATCCCATGGCTCCACCCAAAACAGGTCGGTTCAGCCTGTTCTTAGATTTTGGTAACTCTTTCAGAGATTTCGATTCATTCAAGACAAGCGAATTTCGTGCTTCGTACGGTGTGGCAGCGCAGTTCCTTACCCCCGTGGGCGCGATCCGTATCAGCTACGGCATTCCGTTGAGAGACAAGGAATTCGATGATATAGAGCGTTTGCAGTTCACAGTTGGTACAATATTCTGATGAGATCCGGAGATAGATTACACCATGAATAAGGCTACATTATTTGCCTCGACAGTGGCCCTTGCCGTTATGTCCATGCCAGCGGTGGCAGAGATAAAGATAGGGTTTATTAATTTTGCACGCCTAATCGATGAAGCTCCCCAAGCTGCGGCAGCGCAGCAGGCCATGCAACAGGAATTTGCCGGGCAGCAGCGGGTGTTGACTGCGCAGCAGAAGGAATTACGCGGCTTGGAAGAGAAACTGACGCGTGATGGAGCAGTCATGAGTGAAACCGAAAGACGGGATACCGATCGTCGGATTCGCGAGTTGCAACGTGACATGAGCCGTCGACAGCAGGAGTACGTCGAAGATGTGAATCTTCGACGCAATGAGGAATTGGGCAAGATACAGCGGTTAATCCAGAAGGAAGCACAAGCGTACGCGGTTGAACAGAACTACGACCTTGTGATTGGAGACGGAATCTTCTACGCCAGTTCCTCCGTGGATATCACCGAGGCAATGCTACGCCGTCTTGAACGGGTTTTCAGGGAAAGTGGTGGCCGGTTAAGCGACGGAAATCGATAGGTTTCGGCAGTGGAACGGTTGGGTGACATTGCCAGTCGTTTTGAAGTCGAACTGGTCGGTTCCGGAGAAATTGAGATTACAGGTGTCGCTACTTTATCGACCGCCGGCCCAGGTAAACTGACGTTTCTCGCTAACTCCAAGTACAGGAAGTATCTTGCGAGCACCTGCGCCTCGGCTGTGGTGTTATCGCCTGATGACGTCACCGATTGCCCTGTTGCTGCATTGGTTTCCAGCAATCCATATGCAACCTATGCCAAGATCGCGCAATACCTATACCCCTTGCCGGAATTTGAACCTGGTATTCACCCCGCTGCTGTCATTGATTCTTCGGCTAAGGTCGATTCCTCTGCCTACATTGGACCATCCACAGTCATCGAGGCCGGTGTTTCAGTCGGCCAGGGTGCTTGTATTGGCCCCGGTTGCGTCATCAGGTCTGGTTCCCGGATCGGTGATTTTTCGCGGCTTACCGCCAACGTAACCGTGATGGAGCGGACGTTGATAGCTACCAGGTGTCTCATACATCCGGGCGTGGTGATTGGCGCCGACGGATTCGGGATTGCGCAGTCAGCGGAAGGCTGGATAAAAGTTCCCCAACTTGGCGCAGTTGTCATTGGCGCTGACGTTGAAGTTGGTGCCAACACGACAATCGATCGGGGTGCGCTCGACGACACTATTATCGAATCCGGCGTAAAACTGGACAACCAGATTCAGATTGCCCACAACGTGAGAATCGGAGAGCACACTGCAATTGCCGGTTGCACGGCAATTGCAGGTAGCGCCACGATTGGCAAACGATGCATGATTGCAGGAGGTGTTGGCATCATCGGCCATATAAGTATTGCCGACGATTGCGTTATAACAGCAATGACGCTGGTTACACACTCGATTACGGAAAAAGGCAGCTACTCAGGAAGCCTGCCAATGGATGAACAGCAAAAGTGGCGCAGGAACAGCGCGCGCTATCGACAGCTGGATGCCATGGCGAAACGGCTTCGTAAACTTGAAAAGTAGTTTTTAAACCGGATACAAGAAATGACCGATCCAATCAAATTGAATATTCATGAAATCATGGCGCAATTGCCACACAGATATCCAATGCTGCTTATTGATCGTGTATTGGAATGCATTCCGGGGGATAAGTTAACTGCCATAAAGAATGTCACGGTGAACGAACCTTTTTTCCCGGGGCACTTTCCGGATCGGCCAGTAATGCCTGGTGTGCTCATACTCGAAGCGATGGCGCAGGCGACGGGATTGCTCGCTTTTGCGACTGCCGAACATGCTCCAACGGGAAATGAACTGTATTATTTTGTGGGGATTGACAAGGCCCGATTTAAGCGTCCAGTTGAACCTGGCGACCAAATGGTCATGACTGTCATATTCCGAAGGCAAGTCAGGAACATCTGGAAGTTTTCCTGTGTGGCAAAAGTAGATGGAAAATAGCCTGTGAGGCGGAGTTGATGTGTGCCTCACGGGAACTACCATGATCCACGAAACAGCCTTAGTGGATGCGTCGGCAAAAATAGCCGACCATG
>JAZFYH010000274.1:0-3531 GCA_036443475.1 Gammaproteobacteria bacterium
ATCAATATTCTCATACCAACGCGAAATCGCACTGCGGTTAATAGCTGGCAATAGGAACCTGCCGTCGAAATACAAGATTCTTGCCAACCCACGCACTACTGGGCGTAAACTTGAAGTTAAAGAAATCGTGACGGGGTTTGGGAGAAATCATGGAATCGTTTATCTGGTTTGCAGGTTTTATCGCGCTACTGATGGCGCTCGCCTACCGCAGGTTGCCTCTGGTTATATCGACACTGACCGTTGCCGCTTTTCTGCTGTTGTACAGTATTGACGCCGCAACTTCGGTTTTCTGGTCGTTCCTGTTCTGGATCTTATTCCTGGGCATCGCGGTGCCGCTTAATGTCAGAGACATTCGCCGCACTTGGCTAACAAAACCCATTCTGGATCTCTACCTGCAAATGCTGCCGGAAATGTCCTCAACCGAACGCGAGGCGCTGGAAGCCGGAACGGTCTGGTGGGACGGTGACTTGTTTACCGGCGACCCAGACTGGAAAAAGCTGCTTAAAACCCCGGTGCCAAAATTGTCCAGCGAGGAACAGTCCTTCCTGGACAACGAAGTGGAAACCCTGTGCGGTATGTTGGACGAGTGGCATATCACCCACGAATTGGGGGACCTGCCGCCCGATGTCTGGACCTACCTCAAAGAAAAGGGGTTCTTTGCCATGATCATCCCGAAAAAATACGGGGGACTGGAATTTTCGGCGCTGGCCCATTCCGAGGTTCTGGTCAAAATAGCCAGCCGCAGCACGACGTGTGCATCCATTGTTGCCGTACCAAATTCGCTGGGTCCGGCACAACTGCTGCTCAAGTACGGTACCCGCGCACAACAGGATCATTACTTGCCACGACTGGCAAGCGGCAAAGAAATTCCTTGCTTTGCACTGACCGGACCCTGGGCGGGATCCGACGCGGGTGCGATTCCGGATACTGGCGTAGTCTGTAAGGGCAAACATGATGGCAAGGAAGTTATCGGCCTACGCCTGAATTTCAACAAACGCTACATTACGCTTGCACCCGTGGCCACAGTGGTCGGGCTGGCATTCAAGATGTACGACCCCGATCACTTGCTGGGCGAACAAGAAGATCACGGCATTACCTGCGCGCTGGTGCCGCGTGATACGCCTGGCATGGAAATTGGTCGACGGCATTTGCCATTGAACGTGCCGTTCCAAATCGGACCCATCCAAGGAAAAGATGTATTCGTACCACTTGACGCCATCATCGGTGGCGCGGAAATGGCCGGCAAAGGCTGGCGCATGCTGATCGAAAACCTCTCCGAAGGGCGATCCATTTCACTGCCGTCTAATACCACCGGCGGCGCACAGCTCTGCGTTTACGCGGCCGGCGCCTATTGCCGTATCCGCAAACAATTCAGCCTGCCCATCGGAAAGTTCGAAGGCGTACAAGAAGCGCTGGCGCGCATGGGTGGGTACCTTTACACCATGAACGCTTCGCGCGTGATGACCGCCGGCGCGGTCGATCTGGGTGAAGTGCCCTCGGTACCTTCGGCCATTGTGAAATATCACGTCACGGAAATGGCAAGAGTTGTCGCCAACGATGCCATGGATGTGCACGGCGGCAAAGGTATTTGTCTTGGCCCGCGCAATTACTTGGGGCGCGGTTACCAGGCCGTTCCCATCGCGATTACTGTCGAGGGGGCAAACATCCTGACCCGCAGCATGATCATATTCGGTCAGGGCGCAATTCGCTGTCACCCTTGGGTATTGAAAGAGATGCGCGCCGGCGCGCTTGAAAATACAGAGGAAAGGTTGCGTCAGTTTGATGAAGCGGTGTGGGGACACATCGGTTTCGCAGTATCCAATGCCGTGCGCGCCTTTCTTTTGGCTGCAACTCATGCGCGCTACACTAGCGTACCGGCAGATGGCATGACACGTCGGTACTTTCAGCATATCAACCGTTACAGTGCCGCGTTCGCGTTACTGGCCGACGCCGCCATGTTGACCATGGGTGGCACGTTGAAGAAGAAGGAAAAAATATCGGCACGCCTTGGTGACATGCTGAGTTACATGTACTTGGTCAGTTGTATCTTGAAGCGCTTTGAAGATCAGGGTCGACCCCAGGAAGATCTGCCGTTGGTGGAATGGGCCTGTCGCCATTTCATTTACCGCTTACAGGAGCAATTGCACGGTTTATTAAGAAACTTTCCCAACCGCTGGATGGCGATGTTGTTGCGCGGCTTGGTGTTTCCTACCGGTCGCACTTACTCGGCACCCAGTGATGAGTTGGGTTCTGCGGTCGCTGAGTTACTGATCAGCCCAACAGCAACACGCGAACGGTTAACTGATCGGATTTACCGCGGCAGTCCTGACGAACCAATCGGCGCCATGGAAGAAGCCTTGTTGCTCGCCATGCAGGTCGAGCCCATTGAACGGAAAATCCGGGATGCACAGAAAGCAGGGCGACTTGCCGATTCCGCACTTGTCGACACACTGTCCGAAGCCGTAGCTGCCGGAATAATCAGCGACAAGGAAAAAACCCTGTTGCAACGCCTGCAGATCCTGACGCTCACAATTATCAACGTCGACGACTTTGCGCCGGACGAACTGGGTACCCAGAACGCGAAACCGCCAAACAGGAAATCACTGCGCAAGTAACATGCCTGAATCCGTAATTTACGAAGTCAGCCTCACGATTTTTCCCGGCATCATCGACGAATACGATGCCTGGCTGGAAGAGCACGTCGACGCCATGCTCGAGATCGCCGGATTCGAATCCGCGAAGATTCTACTTGGTGAACCGGAGGAAGATGGCAACGCAAAACGGGTCGTTGTCTATCGCGTGCGCAGCAAAGAAGAGCTGCAAAGCTATTTTCACACCCATGCCACACGCATGCGTAACGCGGGTCTGGAAAAATTCGGTGATCAGTTTTCAGCGTCCCGCCGCATTGTCCCGGCGAACGGATATGAACCGCCGGCAGACTTGAAATCCCTGGTAACGTCGGAAGAAAACGCCCACGCCTACCCGCTCTGCGCGAACTGCCAGACACCCATACTTGGCCGGTTCTGCCACGCCTGTGGGCAGGAAGACCGCACCTATTTTCTTTCGCTGTGGGACTTGGTTGGTGAGTTCACGCAAGAGATTCTCGACCACGACTCCAAACTCTATCGCAGCCTGTTTCCCCTGCTGTTCAGACCCGGTTTTCTAACACGTGAATACGTAAAGGGCAGGCGCGCTCACTATGTGCGCCCGGTGCGGCTCTATTTGTTCATCAGTATTGTGTTCTTTTTCATCACGGCGATCATGACTAGCAGAGTTATCGACGAACAGACGGGTTTCGAAATCAATGGCGACGAAGAAATAAGTCAGTCGCGCATAAATATCAGTGACGATGACGACAATTTGTTTGCCAACTGGTTAGAAAACGAGCTCGAGGAAAAGAGTAAACGAATAAAATCTAATCCACAGCAGTTCGCCAAGGACCTGATTTCAAATATCCCGATTGCCATGTTTTTGTTGCTGCCGCTGTTTGCGCTGATTATGAAAGTATTGTACCTCTTCAGCCGGCGCTAC